>NZ_JASJXO010000011.1:0-81601 GCF_035018625.1 Subtercola sp. RTI3
CGGTGAACCAAGCGACGAGATCACCAAAGACGTACGTACGGGTGAGCAGTTCGTCTTCGACCGGTTCTATGACCTCCTGACCGTCGCGGCAGGCCTGACTGGTGCGCCCCGTATCAATGGTGCCGCCCCGGTACTGAACATCCGCGTCGAACTTGATGACCTCACTGCCGGTCACGGGGTGGGGTGGGTTGATGGGATTGTTGACCCGGTCCCGATGTCCAGCGTCGAACAGATCCTCTGCCACGGCGACATCACGACCACCGTGTTCGGTACCCATGGGGAAGTGTTGCGGCACGGGAAAACGAAACGCCTCTTCACGACCGCGCAACGGGCCGCTATGGCCGCACGAGACGGCGGGTGTGTGTGGCCGGGCTGCGACCGAGGCCCGGCCTGGTGCGAAAGCCACCACGTCGACGACTGGAAACACCACACCTTCGCCCCCGGCCGCACAGACATCGACAACGGGGCCCTGCTGTGCCACTTTCACCACACACATGTGCACTCATCCGAGTGGAAACTTGCCATGCAGAACGGCGTACCGGTGCTGATCCCACCGAAAAGCATCGACTGGGAACAAACACCCAGACCATGCTCCCAAATCAGATCAAGACGACGCGGACCCTTGCCCACAACACCATTACCACCATGGGTCAGACAACCACGACCATACACAACCTGACGGTGCCTACCTTTGCCACACCGGGCCCAATCACCGAGCCTGTTCGGGCGGGTTGGGCATGCTCCTCAGCTCCGCGAGTTCTTCGCTGATGCGCGCCATACTGTAGGGCGTCGCGAGCCGTTCCAAACTCATGATCGCGACGACGTGCGCTGTCTCTTCTGTGATATCCAGCATCTGGGCGAGCATCCGGCACAGGTCGTCCCGATTGCCAGTCACTGCGGCGAGCGCGACGACCTCGCCGATTCGGCTCTGCGCCCGACCGATGGCCTCAAGAACCCTGATGCGGGAGCGAAGAGCTTCAGATTCATCGAATTCTGCATGCATCGCCCCACCCTACCTATGCCAAGTCGTTACGCGTCGGCCGGCTCGAGTGCCTGCTCGGCGCGCTCGAGGCTACCCTCGGCGAGGCCCCGGTCGATGGAGGCCCGCGAGGCGAGCCACATGATCACACCGATCAGAAAGACGATGCCCTCGGAGACGGTGAGCGACCAGATGATGCCGGCCAACCCGAACCAGAGGTTGCCGATGAGCACGATCGGGATGAACAGCACACCCTGTGACATCGACATGATGATGGCCGCTACAGACCGCCCGGCCGCTTGGAACAGAGACGTGATGAGGCCCGTGAATCCGTTGACGATCATGGCCACGAGCTGAGCGGTAAGAATGGTCACGCCGATCGCGAGCACTGACGGGTCTGAAACGAAGGCGGAGAACACTTGATCTCGAAATATGAAGACCGTGACGGCTGAGATCAGCACAACACCGCCGACCGTCATTGCCGACACCCGCAGCGCTGAGCGGAGCCGCGCCCGGTCACCCTTGCCATACGAGTAGGCGAGAAGCGGCAGCACGCCCAACGTGACACCCATCACCAGAAACTCCGGTACCTGTGCAATTCGCACGGCCACGCCCATCGCGGCGAGCGCACTGTCGCCGTAAGCCACGGCCAGATTGTTGAGCACCAGCGAGGTGACGATCAGAAAGGCCGACTGCAGCAGCTCGCCGATGCCCACGCCGAAGACCGGCTTGACGACCGACGGCGAGAGCGAGAACCACCGCGGCGCGAGGCTCACGTGCTCGCTGTGCCCCTGCAACCAGACCACGAAGTAAATGACGACACCGAGGTTCGACAGACCCATCGCCAGCGCAGCGCCTGCCACACCCCAGTGCAGAACGAGAATGAACAGAACGTCGAAGATGACGTTCGCGATGGTCGAGGCGATGAGCCCGATCATGACCTGGCGCGCGGCGCCCTCGGCCCGCACGATCTGCTCGAGGCAGAACGCCACGGCAAGAACGGGAACGAAGGCGAGCATGACGGCGACGTAGGCGCTCGTTGCGGGCACAGCCGAAGCATCCGCCCCAAGTACCGACACGAGAGGGCCCAGCAGAACCAGCCCGATCGCCCCGAGCACCGCGCCGGTGATGGCCGCACCCCAGACGGCGAACGAGGAGACGTGTTTGATTTCGCCGGCCTTGGCGGGGTCGTGCTCTGCGGCGCCGAGCAGCCGCGAGATAAGCGCGCCGCCGCCCACGCCGAACACGCCGCCGACCGCCATGACAAGGCCAAGAAGCGGCGTGCCGAAGGTGACAGCCGCGAGCAGGGTGGCGTCGTGCAGCGAGCCGATGAAACCGGCGTTGATGACGTTGTAGACAGCGCCAACGATCATCGCAGCGGCCATCGGCACACACAGGTGCACGAGGGCCCGAACAATGGGGGCGGCAGAGAGGTACCAACGGTTGGTGCCGACGGCATCGGCGCCAACACCGACAGCGGCACCGGATGACGTGGGTTGAGGATGCGTGGAGCTCATGACTGCTCCTTTCTGGGCAGGTGAGAGCGCGCGCCGACAGACGCCGGCACGGCGAAGGTAGTGAGGGAGAGAGGAAAGAGAGAGCGGTGAAGGAGGCGAAAGACGCGAAAAACTCGACTAGCGGGTGGGCTGCGGCAGCACTGCGGTCACCTTTGTAAGGAGGGCGTGCAGCGTGGCTCGCTCGGCCGCGTCGAGCGGAGCGAGGATCGTGTCGTCGGCAGCCGCCATCGCCGTTTCGAATCCGGCGATGAGGTCGACGCCGGCGGGAGTGGCGTACACGCGTTTGCTGCGTTCGTTGCCCGCCTCGGTGCGGCGTTCGATGAGAGCGCGGCGCTCCAGTCCCTGCAGAAGACTCGTGACGCTCGCGGGGCTCGTGCGACTGATCTGGGCGATGTCTCGCTGAATCGAACCGGGGTTCAGGGCCAGGTAACCGAGCACAAAAGCCTGTTCATGGCTGAGTTCGCGAGCCCTGATCCAGTCTTCGCCCACTTTGCGCTGGGCCCATCCGATCCAGCGCACCAGCTCGAGGCTGCTGCCCAGGTTCGCCTTCGGTTCGTTCATAATCAGAACACTAACTGTTTGAGTTCTAACTGTCAACCTTCGAACAAAAGCGTGTGCGCTGAAGAAGTGCATAGCATCCGGAATCGAACGCTGGGAACTCGCCTTAATCCCCTACCGCTGACCACTATCGCTATATATCGTTGAGTATCGTTCGCGAGTGATTCGGTTTGCGAGATACAGAGTCGAAAGAAGGAGTTCATCATGGCTGGTTCATTCTCGGCAGGAGCATTCGGCGGCGGCATTCCCACCGACGGCATGTGGCAGGCCATGGAGCAACTGCGGGCGAAGTTCGAGAAGCGCGTCGGAACCCGAGTGGGCCGGGGTGATGTTCGCGAGGCAGTGCTCGCCCTGCTCGCTGAGCAGCCGATGCACGGCTACCAGATCATTCACGAGATCGAAGAGCGAAGCGGCGGCAGCTGGAAGCCGAGCGCCGGTTCGGTCTACCCCACCCTGCAGCTGCTGGCTGACGAGGGCCTCATCGATGCGGCCGAATCAAACGGTCGCAAGACGTACTCACTGACCGACGCGGGGCGCGCGAGCGTCGCCGGCTCGACAGCGTCGACTCCGTGGGAGAACACCGAGTCGACCGATGAGGGCCACAAGTTCGGCGCGCTTCCGAAGGCCGGAGTCGAGCTGGCCCAGGCCGTAGCCCAGGTGGGCCGCACAGGCACGCCCGAACAGGTTCAGCAGGCCGTGTCCGCGCTCGAAGAGACGCGCCGCAGGCTCTACTCGATTCTCGCCCAGGACTGACGGGGTGCCACCTGATCGTCAAGTCCTGAAAGCGCCCGCAGCGGGAGCAACGCGCGCCCGCTACCGCCGCATCCTCCGTTTCGCCGGTTGGAACCTCGCTATCACGTGGTGGTTCGAACTGTTTCTGCCCCGCATCGGCCTGGCAAAGATTGCCGAGCGAACCCGCTCACGACGGATGCGCCGTTTCGCGCAGCGCTTCCACGTGCTCGCGCTCGACCTCGGCGGGCTCATGATCAAGGTTGGGCAGTTCATGTCGTCGCGCCTCGACGTGCTTCCGCCCGAGATCACGGCCGAGCTCGAAGGGCTGCAAGACGAGGTTCCACCCGTACCATTCGCGGCCATCCGCGCTCTAGCCGAGGCCGAGCTCGGCGTTTCGCTGCCCCGCGCATTCGCCTTCGTCGACGAGACACCTGTCGCCGCGGCATCCCTCGGTCAGGCGCATCGTGCTCGGCTCGGCCCGCTCGACGCGGCCGACACCGGTCTCGACGGCGTGGTACTGAAGGTACAACGACCCGGTATCGACGAGATCATCGACGTCGACCTGGCCGCACTTCGCCGGGTGGGTGGATGGCTCAGCCATGTTCGCCTCGTCTCCGACCGTGTCGACATGCCCGCGCTCGTCGAAGAATTCGCCCTGACCAGCCTTGAAGAGATCGACTACCTGCACGAGGCGGCCAGCTCCGAGCGCTTTGCGGCCGATTTCGCCGGTGACGCTCGCGTTGGCGTGCCCGCTGTGGTGTGGGAACGCACCACTCGACGCGTGCTCACCCTGCAAGACGTCACCGCCATCAAGATCTCCGACACCGATGCACTCATCGCGGCGGGCATCGACCCAGCCGAGGTTGCGCCGGTGTTCGCGTCGGTCATGTTCGACCAGCTCTTCACGCACGGCTTCTTTCACGCCGATCCGCATCCCGGCAACATCTTCGTCACACCACTCAGCGTCGAGTCGGGCGGCGCCGACATCGCTGAGAGCGGTACAGAGAGCGGTACCAGCCCCGGCAACACCAAGCGCCCCTGGAAGCTCACGTTCATCGACTTTGGAATGATGGGCGAGGTTCCCGCCAACACGCGCAGCGGCCTCAGAAAACTTCTCATCGCCGCCGCCTCCCGCGACGGTAAAGGGTTGGTCAACGCCATCCGCGACGTGGGTGTGCTGCTGCCCAGCGCCGAGACGAGCGAGCTCGAGCGTGCGATGACACAGCTCTTCGCCCGGTTCGGCGGCATGGGCTTCGCCGAGTTGCGCGAGGTCGACCCGCGCGAGTTCCGCGATTTCGCCGCGCAGTTCGGTGACGTCGTTCGGTCGCTGCCGTTTCAGCTGCCCGAGAACTTTCTGCTGATCATCCGGGCCATGTCGCTCACCTCGGGCGTGTGCAGCGCTCTCGACCCAGCCTTCAACCTGTGGGATTCTGTCGAACCCTACGCACAGCAGCTCATTCGTGACGAGCGCGGCAATGTGGTGCAAGACATCGCGAAGCAGGCGCTTCAGACGGCTGGCATCGTTGTGCGTCTCCCCACGCGACTGGATGCCCTGCTCACGCGCTTCGACGACGGCACGGTCGCGGTCACGAGCCCGTCGCTCGAACGGCGAGTCGCCCGGCTCGAGCGCACCGCCGGGCGGGTGATCTCGGCGATACTGTTCGGCGTGCTGCTCATCGCCGGGGCTGTACTCCACTCTGACGATGTGGTGCTCGGTACCGTACTGATGATCGCCTCGGTCATCCCGCTGCTGCACACGCTGCTGGCTGGGCGGCGGCGCTGAGACTCAGCCCTAGCGTGTCAACCGAATTCGAGCCATTCGATCGCACTCGCGAGTTCTTTTGCTTCTGGCGAGACAGCCGATGCGGCGGCCACAGCCCGGGCAGCTGACGGCACGATGGTCTGATAGTCGAGCTCATAGTCGAATTCGCTCGACGAAATGTGGCGACGAATGAGGCTGTAAGCCATACTCTTGGCGCGCAATGCCGCGTCGATATCGCCGTCCACGGCCGCGAGAATGGCACCCTTCATCAGCACGCGCCATGACAGAGCGAACCCGACAGGGTCTCTCAGTTGCAGCTCGATCGCAAAGGCACCGATCATTTCACGAACGTGGTCGATGTAGTCGAGGCTCTCGGTACTGAGCGTGCCCTGCCTCGCCATCTCGATGGCCAACGTGATGATGACGCACGTCTGGTAGTCGTCACGATGAAACCAGTCGTTGAGCACGTCATAGATCGACAGCAACCGCTCTTCGGCGGTACTCGCTGCGGGCCAACTGCTGGCTGGCACGAGACCGTACGACCACTCGAGTTCGCGCTGGCGAAGCAGGGTGATTGCTTCGTTGTCGGTGAAGGCGTCGCCGTTGTTTCGTCGGGCGAACTTGGGGTAATCCGCAACGACTTTGCGCATGCTCATCACTGTGCCGTCGAAGTCGCGCAGAAGATTCATGCAGTCAACCTACGCTGAAAAAGTTGCAAAATCATGAATTCATAAATTTGTCATATCAAGAAATCCGAAGCTGTGAGTTGGCCGCTCTATGAAAACATCAGCAATCGTCATGCCTCTCGGGCCACCTGGCCATCCTGCGACGAAACAACGTCGTCATCGCCGCCCGCAAAGGCAGCAAGGTCACCTACGTCTTGGCATACCCCGAGGTAGCCAATCTGCTGGCTACCGCACGCCGGCTGCTGGTCTAGATTCTGCAGCGCAACCAGCCAGACAGCGTCGCCGCCGCCGCTCAGGGTGCTTCGCTCTTCAGCTGGCTTCGCTGAGATGCACCATGGCGTCGTACAGCTGCTCCTCTGTCATCGGCGGCTCAGGAATCGGATGCGCCCGCTCGGCTCGGTAGGCATCGAGCATCAGGTAGAGGTGACGCCGCCACGCGTTCGGCGCTGTGGTGTTCGTGGCATCGATCATCCGACCGTTCGACCAGATGAGATTGACGATGTCGGCCAAGGTGATGTCGGGCCGTGCTGCGCCGGCATCCTGAGCCCGGGTGAGCACATCGTCGATCTGCTGGCACATCAGGTCGTGGATGCGCTCGGTCTCAGCATTGCCGGGAAAGCGTCGGGAGAGAAAGTCGTTGAAACCCCGGTCTCCCGCCTGAACGCGAAACAGGTTCTCGAGGTAGTAGACGAAGCCGTTCCACGGATCGTCGATCTCCATCGCGCTCGTGGCGCCTTCGAGAAACTGCCCGAGTTGAGGCCGAAGCGCGGCCATCAGCAGGTCGAGGCGGGTCGGGAAGTGGCGATACAGGGTGCCGATGGAGACCTCGGCGTCGCGTGCGATTCTCTCCAATGAGGCATTCACGCCTCGGGCGGTGAACTCACGTTGCGCCGCCGAAATGAGCCTGTCGTGGCTCTCCCTGGCGTCGCGGCGCCGAGGCACCCGAGACGGCTCACGGTCACTGATACTCATTCCGTCAATGTACCTCGAAAACCGAGGGGTCCCTCCGGAATAAACTGAGGTACCCCTCCGGTTGAGGGAACAGACTGCACGATCACCTCGACACTGCACCAGGAAAGAACACTCGTCATGACCACCATCAGCATCATCGGCTCAGGCAACATGGCCACCGCCATCGGCAACCGCGCTGTACAGCACGGCCACACCGTCGAGCTTCTGAGCCGCAATACCGCGACAGCCAAAGCCCTCGCCGATCAGCTCGGCAATGGAACCACCGTCGGCACTTTCGGGGCACGGCCGGCGGGCGACATCGTCATCGTCGCCGTTCTCTACGCCGGCGCAGTCGACGCTGTCACCCAGTTCGGCGACGCTCTCGATGGCAAGACGCTCGTCGACATCACCAACCCGTTCAACGCCGACGCCAGCGGCGTCGTGACCACCCCGGGCAACTCGATCTCCCAGCAGATCGCCGCCGCAGCCCCCGGGAGCGCACACGTCATAAAGGCGTTCAACTCGATCTTCGGTGGCGTGATCGCCGAAAACAAGCCCGTCGACCTGTTGTTCGCCGGCGACAACGCCGAGGCGAAAGCACGTTTCGCGGAGTTCGTCGAAAGCCTCAACATGCGGGCCCTCGACGCCGGCGGAATCGGAATGGCCCACGCCCTCGAATGGGCCGGCATTCTGCTGGTGGGCCTGGCCCAGAACGGCGCCGGATTCGACGTCGCCCTGGGCGCCAAGACCACGGCGATCTGACCAGTGAGCCGGCCGATGACGTCGGCCGGCTCAGGCCGAGCGCAGCATCGCCTGCAGGTGGTCTACCACCATCTCAGGGCGGGACAGAAACGGGTGATGCCCCGTGGGCAGTTCAGCCGAGCGGGTGGCCCGTGCCGCGTGCAGGCGCTGAAGAGACACCGACGTGCTGCGATCGTCGCCGCACACGAGGTACGTCGAATCGACGTTCTGCCACCCGGCCCGGCTCGTCGGCGTCATGAAGGCCTCGACAGCCTGCGTCGTCACCCGCTGCCACGCCTCGTGCCTCACCTGCGCGTCTGCATCGTGCAGAAACCGGGCCGCGAACGACGCCTCGTCGTACCCCGCAACCCCGAGCGTGCCGTCGTCGTTCATGCCGATCGACACCGGGTCTGCCTCGTCGCTCATGATCATGCCCTGCGACTGGCCAACCTCCGGCAGGTACGACGACACGTAGAGCAGATGTTTCACAGCAGGATGCTGGCCCGCCTCCGCGATCACTGTTCCGCCGTATGAGTGACCGACGACGATGGCGCCCTCGTCCGCATCGACGCTGTCGAGTTCGGCTCGCAGCGCCGCCGCGTCAGCAGCCAGGCCGCCCGCCGTCTGCTCTGGCGTGATCTCGCCGCACGAGGGCAGCAGCAGAGCCCGGCTCCGGATGCCCGTGCGGTTCTCCAGCACGTCGGCACTCCGCTGCCACCACCACTGCCCGTCGCGCACCAGAGCGCCGTGTACAAATATGAGTTCCACACCGTCATTATCGCCGCTGTAGCGCAGGTCGCGAATGAACAGGGCCCACGTCGGCAGAGCGGCAGAGGGCGCGTCGACGAACCCGCCCGGGCGGAGCCTATGTTGCGGTTGCGCGAGCCGTATTGTTCGTCAGAGGGCAGCTCCCACCGGGGCGGCCTGGGGATCGTCGGCCTCGGGGGCAGCCGGTTCAGCCGGTTCAGCCGGCGAGTCGAGGGCTGCCCGAGCAGCCCGGTCGGCGAGCATCCGGTGCACCTTCTCGCCTTCGATGTCGACGTTGGGCAGAATGCGGTCGAGCCAGCGCGGCAGGTACCAGGCTTTGTCGCCGAGCAGCATCAATACCGCCGGCACGAGGGTCATGCGCACGAGGAAGGCGTCGAAGAAGACACCCACCGCGAGCGCGAGGGCGATGGGCTGCAGCGCCGGGCCCTGGCCGGGAACGAATGAGGCAAAGACACAGAACATAATCAGCGCTGCAGCCGTGACCACGCGGGCGGCACCCACGAACCCAGTTTTCACAGACGCGCGCGCGTCACCCGTATTGGTGAACTCTTCGCGAATGCGCGAAACCAGAAAGACCTGGTAGTCCATGGCGAGGCCGAACAGAACGGCCATCACGAGAATCGGCAGGAAGCTGATGACCGGCCCCACCTTCTCCACGCCCAGGATGCTCGCGAACACGCCATTCTGAAACACCAGTACGACGACGCCCAGTGATGCGGCGAGCGACAGCAGGAATCCCAGGGCTGCGGTGAGCGGAACCGCGAGCGAGCGGAACACGAGGAGCAGGAGCAGGAGGCAGAGACCCACGACGACGAGGCCGAACGGCAGCAGTGCGGCTGCCAGCTTCTGCGAGACGTCGATGTTGACGGCTGTCGTACCGGTCACCTCATAGGTGTAGCCATTCGCCGCCTGGAATGCCGCGGCGCGATCACGAACCGATGTCACGAGCGTGGTCGTGGCATCCGAATCGGGGGCACTGCTCGGAATGATGACGAGGTACGCCGTATTGCCCGCAGGGTTCACGCTCGGTGCACTGGCATATGAGATGTCGGAGATGCCGGCGAAGGCGGTTGTGAACGCCACCGCCATGCCCGCGGGGTCGGTGCTCTTGGCACCGCTGAGATCTGCCGTCACGAGCAGGGGGCCGTTGTTTCCCGGCCCAAAGCCTGCGGTGAGCATGTCGTACGCCTGGCGACTGGTCGACGCCGCAGGGTTCGAACCGGCGTCGGGCATCGTGAACTTGAGCCCGCCCGTCAGCGCGGGCGCCGCGACGAGACCGAGGCCGACGATGACGGCGCCCACTGCGATCCACGGGCGCCGGGTGACCAGCGTGACCCACCGCGACCCGAGGGTCGGCTTGCTACCGGCCTCTGCAACGAGTGCACCCCGCAGTGCCGCGCGTGAGTTGGCCCGGGGAATGAGGGTCTTGCCGCAGAGCCCGAGAACCGCGGGCAGCAGCGTGAGCGAGAGAGCCATGGCCACGATCACAGCGATCGCGGCGCCGAGACCCATCGCCGAGAGGAACGGAATGTTCACTACGTACAGGCCGAGCAGGGCGATGATCACCGTCAGGGCCGCGAAGACCACGGCGCTTCCGGCGGTAGCCGTGGCGAGAGCGATCGAGTCGATTACTTTCATGCCCGTCGCCAGCTGCGTGCGATGCCGCGAGGCGATGAAGAGCGCGTAGTCGATGCCCACGGCGAGGCCGAGCATCGAGGCGAGAACCGGAGCCGTCGACGAGAGCGGAAGCACCGAGGCGAGCAGAGTGATGAGCGAGCCCGAGATCGAGACGCCGATGACAGCGGTCAGAAGGGGCATGCCGGCGGCAAGAAGTGAACCGAAGGTGATCGTCAGAATCACGAAGGCGAGCAGAAAGCCGATGCCTTCCGGGGCCGAGATGCCACCGGTGGCCGCGGGTAGCGGGTACCCCGAGTACGCCACGGTCAGATTGTGGCTCTGCAGAGTGTCAGCGATCGCAGCCACGGCGGAGGCATCGGCATCCGTCAGCGCGGTGCTCGCCTTGTCGTAGGTGAGACCGATGTAGGCGGTGCGCTGGTCTTGTGAAACCTGAACGGCGTACAAGACCTTCGAGCTGAACGGGTCAGAGACGCTCACCCCGGGTATTTTGGCGAGCTGCGCGGAGACGGCCGTGACGGCTGCTGCATCGTCTGCGATCGTCGTGCCTGCGGGAGCGACGAACACCACCTTGGTGCTCGCATCGTTCAGCGCCGGGAAACGCTCCGCCAGCATGTCATTTGCGTTCTGCGATTGCGTGCCGGGAATCGACACCGAAGCCTCAAAGTGGTCGCCGACCGCTTTGGAAGCGACAGCGCCGCCGGCGAGCAGCACGATCCAGACCACGATGACGAGGTAATGTCGGCGTGCCGAGAATCGTCCGATTGCATACAACAGAGTGGCCAATGTGTCCCCCAGCTCGCCTCCAGGAAACCTCCCGGATAGTAGGCAACCTATCGGCTTTTGGTATCGGCGCGCGCCTCATCGGGAATGACGTCGGGGGCGAGCAGCGCCCGGAGGCGCGTGAGGCCTTCGCGAATACGCCAATTGGCGGTGCTGAGTGGCACGTTGAGCGCGCGTGCGACTTCGACGCGGCTGTAGTCGTCGAAGTAACACAGTTCTATCGCCCGTCGCTGCAGCACTGGAATGTCGCGCAGAGCGAGCAACACTCCCTCTGCTCGCAGGCGAGTTTCGACAGAGAGCGCCACATCGTCGATGTGCTCCTGCCAGTCGCGAATGCCGATTCGGAGATCGCGGGTGCGACTCGCCTGCGAGGCACGTACGCGGTCGATTGCTCGGCGGCGTGCGATGACGCCCAGCCAGGTCGACACCTGAGCCTGCCCGGCATCGAACTTCGCACCGTTCTGCCAGGCCTCGAGCATCACCTCCTGGGCAACCTCCTCCGACTGGGCAGGGTCACGCAACACGCTCCGCACCGATTCGAAGACCCGGCCGAAGCACCGCTCATACAGGGCCGCGAATGCGTCATTGTCTCCTCCGCAGCTGCGGGCGAGGAGCACATCCGAGGTCTCGACTTCGCTTGTCATGATGTGACGGTAGGCCGGTGAGCCACGCCAGCGGCCCACGAAACCCTTACAGAATGCGAACGGTTGCGGTTGATGCCTAGGTCGACGACGACCGTACACCTACTGTGATGGAGTGAGCACACTGCAGGAGGAGACGCACAATCACGCCTTGCTCGACCGGCGCGTACTCGTCGTCGAAGACGATCCCACCGTCTCAGAGGTGGCGGCAACGTACCTGCGGGCCGCCGGTTTCATCGTTGATGCGGTGGCTGACGGTTTCACAGCACTCCAGCGCGTGATGCAGACACCGCCCGATCTCGTTGTTCTCGACAGGATGCTGCCTGGAATCGATGGCGTTGAGGTGTGCAGGCGTATTCGAGCGAACTCGGCGGTGCCGGTCATCCTGCTCACCGCGCTCGGAACAGAAGAAGACAGAATTCTCGGGCTCGAGGCCGGCGCCGACGACTACCTCACGAAGCCCTTCTCACCACGGGAGCTCGTGTTGCGCGTGCAGTCGATACTGCGCCGTTCGATCGTCGAATTCGCTGTCGAGTCACCGGTCGTGTTCGGCGCCTTCACCCTCGACCCGTCGGCACGAACCGCTGCGCGGGCGGGCGAGGCACTCGCGTTGACCGCCCGCGAGTTCGATCTCCTCGCTTTCTTTCTCAAACGACCGAACCAAGTGTTCGGCCGCGAAGAGCTGCTGCGAGCGGTGTGGGGTTGGACGCACGGCGACCTGTCGACGGTCACCGTGCACGTGCGCAGACTTCGAGAGAAGATCGAGGCCGATCCCACCCATCCCCTCGTTCTCGCGACGGTGTGGGGTGTCGGTTACCGGCTCGAAGGCGCGGTGCGAACCAATGCTGCTGTCTGACATCGCCGATGTCGCCCTGATCGCCTTCGTCACCACGATCGTCATCGGTGGTTGTGCCTCGGTTCTCCTTCTCGCACTGCGCCGCGCATCCCTGTTCGCGCAATTGTGCGTCGTGGTTCTGGCCGTCACGCTGTCAGCTGTTGCGAGCATGATCACCGTCGCGAATGCAATGTATCTCTCCGCTCACGACCTGACCGTCGCTGTCGCTGTGGCCTCCATCGCGGGCGTGGTCTCGCTGGCTCTCGCCGCACTTCTCGGCTGGATGATCGTGCGCAACTCTCGCGCCCTGTCAGCCGCCACACGCAAGCTCGGCGCCGGCGAGCGTGTTGACGAGGTGGGCCGCCACTACTCCGCCGAACTCGCTGCACTCGGCGCCGAGCTCGTCTCGGCGAGTGCCCGTCTGGCCGATGCACACGCGCAGACAGCGCAGCTCGAGGCCTCCCGCCGTGAGCTCGTGGCCTGGATCTCGCACGACCTCCGCACGCCGCTCGCGGGGCTCCGCGCGATGTCGGAGTCGCTCGAGGACGGCCTCGCAGACGACACCCAGCGCTACTACCGGCAGATGCGTTCGCAGGTCGACCAGCTCTCCCGCATGGTCGACGATCTCTTCGAACTGTCGAAGATCGACTCGGGTACGCTTCAGCTCACCCTCGACGACGTTTCGTTGTTCGACATCGTCAGCGATGCGGTCGCTGACGTTCAGTCGTTTGCTGCCGGGCGCGAGATACGAGTCGCATCAGCGTTCCGCCGCGATGTGGTGGTGCGAGCGGATGCCCGCGAACTCTCCCGCGCCATCACAAACCTGCTCGTGAACGCGCTGCAGCACAGCCCCCACGCGTCGCCGATCACTGTGTCTGCCGATGTCTTCGACGGTCACGCGTCGCTCTCGGTGATCGACGGTGGATCGGGCATACCCGACGCAGACCTGGCCCGGGTGTTCGAGCCGGGCTGGCGCGGCGCATCCGCCAGAACCCCTGCCGTCGGTCTCTCGGCGGGAACGGCGGCCACGCCGGGTTCGGCACTCACCGAGCCACACTCAAGTGGCGCAGGGCTCGGGCTGGCCATCGTGCGGGGAATCGCCGAGGCCCACAACGGTTCGGTGAGCGTTCGGAACGTGCCCGGCGGGTGCCGTTTCGACCTCTCGCTTCCGACGGCGGCCTGACGGGGGGCTGGGGTGGGGTGGGCACACAAAAACCCCCTACATCCTTGTGACAAATGGGCGTAGGGGGTTTGATCGTGGCGGTACCGGTGGGATTTGAACCCAAATCAAGGCCGCGAAGGCGAGCCTCGCCTTCTGGCTTCCGCATATTTACGGGCTTTTTCACTCACACAATGAGGCGTTGACTCCCGTTCTTCCTGACCAAGTGTTGCCAGAATGTTGCCACGCCGCTGACCTAGGCGTCAGTAATAAGTCTCTCCGCGGCGCGCGCAGCGCGCTCGTCCTCGACAGGCTTGAAGTATTCGGGACACTCGTAGTTCATGCACTTCAGCCCGGTGAGCGAAGACGCGTACGCGTGGTTGCAAGCCTTACAGTTGTAAGGATTGTTCATGGCGATTCAACTTTCAGCAGCGCGCCGAGCTAGTTCTCGACGACGGTCTCAGCCTAACAGGCGGCTCACAGGAAACGCTCAGACAACGGCCAGCCGGCTCGTCACGAATTTTTCGAAGTCGACTCGTGTAACACGTCGCTTAGAGCGACCGCGGCCGAGTTCGATCACCCGAAGCTCCCCGCTTTTCATGACATCGTAAACGTAGTCGAGCGACGTTCCCTGCAGCTCGGCAACTTGGCGAACGGAAAGTAGTGCTGTCGGGTCATGGAACGGCGCTGCTGCTGAGGGACATTGCCCGAGTCCGTCGCGCTGGAAGTTGCGGCCGGTCACGGCAACCAATTCTTCTCGAATAATTTGCCGCAATATGTCCTCAAAAGTGCTTATCTAGTTGTCCGTCGTGTGCAGCGCGCCCACACTGTCACCCGTCGCCGATACTCTCTTCCCAGAAGCTGAACCGCAAAGACATCCGGGGGTCAAGATGGTTGAACCGCTGGACGTGGACAATGCCAAAGAAGCCGTTGGCAGGGCCATCGACGGTGTCGGTAAAGCCGCTCGAACCGCTTCAACGCAGATCGTCGGGCACGTCGGCAACGTCAAAGGAGCCGCTAAAGGCACAGTCGAGAAGCTGACCGCGAAAAAGACGGACCCTTACGAAGGGGCCATCGCGGAGTACAACGACGCCTTCACTGCGATGAGCGATAAGGGCCTGTCGCTTCTGCGTCAGCGCGAACGCTCGACCGACCTGATCGAACTGATCGCGTTGTTAGTGAACAGCATCGCCAACACTCCCAAGACGTTCGACACCGACTTCGACGAGATCCAAGCGGCCCGGAAACGGTTCCTGCACGCGGAAGAGATCGCTCGCAAGGAACTCGCCGCGGCACGTTTATCGGCAATCAGCAGCGGTGGCGGCTTTGCTGCGGGTGCCGCGGTAGCGAGCATTGCGCCGACGGTGGCGATCTGGGTCGCCACGACATTCGGCACAGCATCCACCGGTACCGCGATCTCGACACTGTCTGGGGCAGCAGCCAGTCAGGCTGCACTGGCCTGGTTGGGAGGCGGGGCTCTGGCTGCCGGTGGCGGCGGAACCGCTGCAGGCACAGCACTGCTCGCATTGGCTGGCCCGATCGGCTGGACAATCGCCGGCGCAACACTGCTCGTCTCGATTCTTCTCTTCGCGAAAGTGAAGTTCGACAACCGAGAGACAAAGCAACACGCCCTCTCGGCGGTCAAGCGTAATACCGCCCTCGTTAGAGGCATGGATGCCAAAATCGATGATCTCCTTCAACGCACCGCCACTCTCCGCGGGCTGCTGATGAAGAGTTACGGTGACGCGTTACGTCATTTCGCTGCCGACTTCCTCGTACTATCTGCGCCCGAGAGATCTCAGCTCGCCGCGCTGGTCAACAACACGAAGGCTGCCGCGGCCCTTCTGATCAAGCACGTCGAGCAGGGTGCCGACGATGACTGATCCAGCGAGTCTCACAAAACGTAGCCAGGAGAAGGCGGTCGCTGCGTGGGTGAATTACCTCAACCAGCTCCGGCTGGACAACCTGCTTACCGCCCTCCGTCGGCAGGACCTGAACCTTCAGGATGCGCTCACCAGCGTTGACGAGGCGCTCCGGAAGATCGATCTTGAAGTGGTCGTCACCAACCGCGGCGGCGTGACGGGTATGCACGGCTTCATCGCCGAGGTCGCAGAAGTGGGCGTCGGCAACGCTCGGAGGCAAGTGCTCGGGGCGGATACCGCCTATCGGTGGGTGAACGACAACGGCCCAGTGGACCTGATGCGCGGCGGCGTGGAGATTCAGCAGAAGTTTGTTGCGGCTGGCGGCCGGTTCGGACTTGGCGCGATCGCGGAGCACCTCCAGAAGTATCCCGACTTCGTAAAGAACGGCGGGAAGTACCAGATTCCCGGCGACCACTTCGAGGTCATCCAGAGCCTGCACACTCTGTCGCGCGAGGATGCGAGCACGTTGCTGACGCGTAGCGGCGACGGCCCGTCGTTCGCGAGCTGGCAGCGGGTGCACGCCTTCTTCGAGACCGGCGATGTCGGCATCGAGTCACTTGAACCATCGACCCTGAAATACCACGAAGCGCAAAAAGGCGCCTACGGCTCGACGCTGACCGCGGAAAAGGACTCCCTTCGCTCCACCGACCAGTCTCGGCGTGACGACGCCTACCAACAGAGTCGGCCGTCGGCTAAGCAGGGTGCGAAGGTCACGCTTGGCGCCGCCGCCATCGAAGGCGCGACCAGCCTCGTGCTGGCCGTGGCCGAGAAGCGGCGGGATGGCACGAAGCTCAAGGATTTCACGGCCGATGAGTGGATCGGCATCGCGAAGGAGACCGGCTTCGGCTTCGTTAGGGGCGGCGTCCGGGGCGTGAGTATTTATTCACTCACTAACTTCACCGCAACGTCTGCAGCTGCCGCCAATTCGATCGTGACTGCTGCTTTCGGTATCGCGGGACAGGCCAACAAGCTCCGCCGCGGCGAGATCGAAGAACTGGAATTCATTCAGAACGCCGAGCTCGTCTCGTTAGAAGCTGCCGTCGGCACTCTGTCGTCCTTCGTTGGACAGGCGCTCATTCCCGTACCCATCCTGGGCGCCGTGATCGGCAACACAGTCGGCATCGTCATGTACAAAGCGGTCTCGTCCTCTCTCTCGAAGCGAGAAGCAGCACTGATCGCACGTTACCTTGGCGAGCAGCGACTGCTCGACGACCAGATCTCCGCCGAATACCAGGAACTCATCGAGAAGCTCGACGCGGGCATGTCCGACTACCTCGGCGTGCTCGAACGAGGCTTCTCACCCGATGTCGACGACGCCTTCCTCGGATCGGTCGAGCTTGCGCGGCAGCTCGGAGTGGCCTCGGATGGAGTCCTGGATAACGACGAGAAAATTCTGTCCTATTTCCTCGAGTAGCGCCTACCCGCACGAAGGCTAGCGGAAATTCTTAGCGGAATCCGTCTCGTTCGGGTGTCCGGTCGCGGCTCTCGTGATGATCACCCGGCCGGGCTTCTTCGGCTTGGCGGTGGGCTCGTCGACGACGTACCAAATGCGGGCGCCGTCAGTGACCTTGTACTGCCACTGCGGTAGCTCCACGCCGTCGACGATTACGACGGCCAAGTCCCCTTTGAGTCGGTAGCACCGGGAAGAGTCGAACAGGGCCGGATGAACTCGTAAGTAGTCGTGAGCATCCGCGAGAGCATTCTTCGCTACCGCCTTCAGATCACCCCAGCCCCGCTCAGCAGAGGCGCTGCCAAAGAAGATCTCATACTCGGTGCCTTTGAGTGGCCGGGGAACCGGGATGTCTCTCTTCCCGGCCATCTACGGACGTTCGACTCGCACCTGAACAGTTGGCAATTCGATGGGCTCAACCTGGCTCATGCCCATCGCATACGCCAACGCCGTCTCCTGCCATTCCTGTTGCGCCTGCAACAAACGATCGTACGAACCCAGCTCGCTTGACGAATAAACCAACTGCTCAATCTCAGCCGCATACAAAGCAAGCTCATCAGGTGAAAATTCGGCAGTCCACGCAAACAAGTCGGTCAGCGCCGCAACGACATTATTCTGGTTCCGGCCGATCGCCCGAATCAACCGACTCGACAGAGCCGTGCCGTTCTGGAGTACGTCGAGATCATGGCCGCGCAAAATCACCAGATCGTCACCATCACGACGCGTGATACGAACCTGGCCTTCATCGATATGGGCCAGAACCTCCCTGGGCTTGCGAAGAAGGTCAGTGAAAGTCGCGGTACTCATCGCTCAAGACTACAGCAGATAAACATCTGATTGCGTGGATCGCAATCCTTGCGAGAATGGAAAGCAGGTGCTCGACAGCAGACCGACTCCGCCCCATGGTTCTCTTCCGGGGCCCATCACGTGGCCTGCGCTAATCAGGCACTCGTGGTTAAATTGTGGGCAAATCATGCCCTGACTGAGGGGAAAAGCGCCTCTGACTAGGGGTTTTATGGCGGTACCGGTGGGATTTGAACTCTAATCTGGACCCTTGCAGCGATTGGGATCCGTGCAAGATCCGCGGAAATACAGGCTTCTCGACTCACTCCAGAGCTGTTTGAATGATCGGAGTCACACTCAGTTGTGGGCAAGATGTGGGCAAGCCAAATGGGCTTCGAGTCGAAGATGAGCGATTATCCGTTCCCACAATGATCTGTCATTGTTCCGAGTGATCGGTGACTTGCCAATCCAGCGCGGCGGCGATCTGATCTGCGGTCGGCAAGACCGCCTGCTCGTCGGCGGGTAACGACTCGTAGGTATACGTGGATACCGCCATCGGCGATCCGGTTTGCCCCAGCGCATAACGAACCGTGCGGGCGTTATGGCTACCGCAGATCAGGATACCGCCGGTCGGTCGGTGAAATCCCGGCGCATCTTGTCGTCGACAACCGCGATATAGAAACCGAGCTGGCCCGTATAGCCCGGCTCGAACTTACCCATCTTCAGCTCGATGACCACATAACGGAGCTGCTCAGTGTGAAAAAAGAGCAGGTCCACGAAAAAGTCATCGCCGCCAACATCGAAGTGCACCTGTCGTCCGACGAACGCGAAGCCAGCACCGAACTCGCGAAGAGTCTCAACGATCCGGTCCAACAACGCCTGCTCAAGGTCGCGTTCGGCGACCTCGTCTGTGAGATCGAGGAAGTCGAAGACGTAGGGATCTTTCGAAAGCTGGGTCGCGAGGTCCGAGTCCGCCGGCGCGAGTTGGCCTGCGAAGTTCGACGGCGCAGCGCCCGTGCGCTGCAGCGTCCTATTCATGATCTGGTTCATCAAAGCGTTCCGCGACCAGGCATGCTCGGCAGCCTTCGCTACGTACCAGTCGCGTTCGCTTTGAGTCTCGAGCTTGTCAAGGATCACCATGATATGGCCCCACGGCAATAGTCCAGCAGCTTGCTGGACTAATTGGTCAAGGTCCGGCCATGCCCCCGCGAACGAACGCATGTAGAACACATTTGATCTCGAGAACCCTTTCATGGCGGGGAACTCCGCGCGAAGGTCTTCAGCGAGACGCGTGACGACTTGAGAACCCCACCCCTCGTCGATCTGGCGTTGCAAGACGGTATTGCCTATTGACCAGTACAACATGATCAGTTCCGCGTTTACACGACGATGCGCCGTCAAACGGGCCGCGCGCACTCGACTCTTGAGGTCTTCAAGGACTAGCGGATAGTCCGAAGGTACCGATCCAATCTCAGAAACCATGCGCTCACGCTACCCGCGCCGAGTTAGTCCAGCAGGCCGCTGGACTAAGCGAATGATTCGGCCTGGGTTTAGTTCCGACCGGTTTGTCCGTTACTGGGTCAGTACCGGAGGTGCTTTGATGTCAGCGTAGTACGCGTTCTCGACTTCGATGGGTGTGCGCATGTCGAGTTCGCCGTGGAGGCGCTGGTTGTTCCACCACCACACGTATTCGAGGGTCGCAAGCTCGACTTGCTCGACGGTGCGCCACGGGCCACGCTGCCTGACGAGTTCGGTCTTGTACAGCCCGTTCACCGCCTCATCCAGGGCATTGGCGTATGAATCACCGACGGTTCCTGTTGATGGTTTCGCACCGAGCTCGACGATCCGGTCGGTGTAGACCATCGCCATGTAGTTCGACCCGTGATCGGAGTGGCGCGTGAGCCCGTCGAGATTACCGCCCGCCGCCCACGCCGCCATATCGAGTGCTTGCAGCGGCAGAATGTCCGCCCGTAACGTCGACGCGACGTTCCAGCCGACGATACGTCTGGAGTAAACATCCGTGACGAACGCGACATAAGCGAACCCAGACCATGTCGCGACGTAGGTCACGTCACAGACCCGGAGTCGACGCGGACCGTCAGCGGTGAAGCGTCGCTGAACGAGATCAGTGGGCCTGGCGGCGGTGGGGTCGGATTTCGTCGTGAACACTCTCTTCGACCGTCTGACACCGCGGACTCCCGCGAGTCGCATCAGCCGTTCGGTCTGGTCCCGGCCGATATCCCAGCCCTGCCGGCGCAGCAGCGCATGCATCTTCCGTCGCCCGTACACGCCCTAGTTCTCCGCGTGCAACCGTGTCACCTCGGGAATCAGCAGATCGTCTTCAATGAAACAGATCATCTCGTCGTGGGGCGGCCTGGTTCCTTGGCGAAAAACACGCTCGCCGCTTTCAAGATCTCATTCGCGCGCCGCAGCTCAGCATTCTCACGCTTGAGCTTCCGGTTCTCTTCCGTCATATCCGTCGTGACACCGGGCCGCACCCCGGCATCGATCTCGTACCGGCGGTGCCACACCCGCAATGTGTCAGGCGACACCCCAAGCAGCCCACCCACGTGCTGACAGGCCGCATGCAAACTCGGATACCCCGCTCGTGCCTCAACAAGCATCCGCAACGCACGCTGCCGAAGCTCAGGATCATATTTACTAGCCATCGTGTTCCCATCCTTATCTAAAGATCGGAACTAAACCCAGGCCGAATCAACCCATCAGTAGTGCCATTGGTCCCACCGCGTGAACTTGCCCAGCTGACCGGTAGCGTTCCACGGGTTGTGACCAAAGACCCTATTTGAGGGTCTTTGATCGGTGCGAATCTGACACCATGACATTCCCCACGGCACCCGAAACGCATGACCGAACGGGCCACCCGATCGGTGAAGAAGAACCCGACGGACGAGTATCTCGGTTCGGCGTCGACGGCACCGGCGTCACGACCGACGAATACAACACCGCCCTCGCCTTCGACGAACAGGCCAACCTCGTCCGGACCACCCGCATCGTTGTCGGACTTGACGGCTCCCCCTCGTCCCTAGCGGCACTCCGGAAAGCGGTGACCCTCGCGGCCGGGTCGAATTCGGCCGTGCAGGGGGTTGTCGCCTGGCAGATCCCCAACGGATACGGAGGCTACAACTTCACCGACTGGTCACCCGAGACCGACGCGTTACAGATCATGAACAAAATAGTGAAAGACGCGTTCGAGGGCACCGCGCCAGAGTGGTTCACCCCCGTTGTCAGGCAGGGTAACGCTGCCGCAGTGCTCGTCGAACTGAGCAAGGGCGCCGAGATGCTTGTGGTCGGTAGTCGCGGCCACGGCGGTTTCGCCGGCCTCCTGCTCGGCTCTGTCAGCACTGCGTGCGCAGAACACGCGCACTGCCCCGTCCTCGTCATGCACGACGACGACGCCTGACTCCGCCGCGTTGTTGTGAAGCTCTCCTCCGCGGTGATGTTCGTGAAAACCCTAAGCCGGTCCGTCGACTTCTACACCCAGTTGCTGCAAGCCACCGTCACTGCCCGCGACACCTCAGCAGCTCTCCTCGTCAGCCCCGGTGACTACCAGCTCTACCTCCGAGAACTGGGGTCCTGGGCCGAACACCCCCTCGGCGCGATCGGGATCCAATACCTGATCTGGAGCGCCGACACCCTCGAAGACCTCCGTCGCTGCGAAACGCTTCTCCGGGAACTCTCACCCCACGTCACCGCGCAGACGGTCGACGGCTTCGACATCGTCGA
The DNA here is from genome assembly GCF_035018625.1 of Subtercola sp. RTI3. Classification (NCBI taxonomy): domain Bacteria; kingdom Bacillati; phylum Actinomycetota; class Actinomycetes; order Micrococcales; family Microbacteriaceae; genus Subtercola; species Subtercola sp. RTI3. Next base: position 21,647 of record NZ_JASJXO010000011.1, read on the forward strand.
ACGGCCAGGCCCTGACGGTGTACCCATCGTCATCGAGCACCCAGGGCCCGACCAGATCCCCCGCGACCAGATCATCCCCCGCATCTACGCCTGGTGACGCCCACCATCACCCCCGAAACACCCCAACCGGAATCGAGAAGGACCATGACACGCACAGACCCCGACGTTGTCGTCGACAACGAGATGGACGACATCTTCGCCTCCACCCCCATGACCACCCGGGCCCCCAAGACCCGCTTCCCGGAACATGAACAGGAACCTCGCGACGTCTACCAGCTCGTGAAAGACGAACTGATGCTCGACGGCGTCGCCCGCATGAACCTCGCCACGTTCTGCACCACCTGGGTCGAACCGGAAGTCCGCCAACTGATGGATGACTCGCTGGACAAGAACATCATCGACAAAGACGAATACCCCCAAACCGCAGAACTCGAAACGCGCTGCATCCACATGCTCGCCGACCTCTTCCACTCCCCCGAAGCCGCCACCACCATTGGCACCTCCACCACCGGGTCAAGTGAAGCCGCAATGCTCGGCGGGCTCGCCGCGAAATGGCGGTGGAAGGCCCGCCGCCAGGCAGCCGGCAAAGACACCGCCCAGCCGAACCTGGTCTGCGGTCCGGTGCAGGTGTGCTGGGAGAAATTCGCCCGCTACTTCGACATCGAACTCCGCCAGGCACCCATGAACGCCGGCAACATCATGACCCCAGCCGAAGCCCTCGCGCTCTGCGACGAGAACACCATCGCCGTCGTCGTCACGTTCGGCCAGACCTTCACCGGCAAGTTCGAAGACGTCGACGCCATCAGCGCCGCCCTGGATGACCTGCAGCTGCGAACCGGGCTGGACATCGACATCCACGTCGACGCCGCCAGCGGCGGGTTCGTCGCCCCGTTCTGCGCCCCCGACATCCAGTGGGACTTCCGGCTGCCGCGCGTGAAATCGGTGAACGTCTCCGGCCACAAAACCGGACTCGCACCCCTTGGCAGCGGCTGGGTCATCTGGCGTCAGGCCGCCGACCTCCCGGAGGAGCTGATCTTCAACGTCAACTACCTCGGCGGGTCGATGCCGACCTTCAACCTAAACTTCTCCCGCCCCGGCGGACAGGTCGTCGCCTCGTATTACAACTTCTTCCGCCTCGGCAAAGAGGGCTATCGGAAGGTACAGTCCGCGACGTACGCCGTCGCGAAGCACCTCAGCACGGGCATCCGGAACACCGGCCGGTTCGACATCGTCTTCGACGGCAACCCGCAGGAGGGCATCCCCGCCGTCACCTGGAAACTCACCGGAGAAACGTCCTCATTCAACCTCTTCGACCTCGCTGAAGAACTCCGCACGAGGGGCTGGCTCGTGCCCGCCTACACCCTCCCACCGAACCAGGAGGCTGTCACTGTGCAGCGCATCATCGTTCGGCACGGCCTCAGCATAGACATGGCCGACCTGCTCCTCGCCGACCTCGGCAACGCGATCACCAAACTCGACAACCGGCCGCCCTCGCGTCCCCTCACCGCGGCCGAAGCCCCTAGCTTCAGCCACACCGGAACCGCCGCGGTACCCAGTGAGCTGGTGCACTCATGAGCAGCCCCAAGCGAACCTCATTCGCATCGAAGAAGAAAAAGAACAACCTTGCCATGACCGTACCGACGGTCGCATTCCTCACCGCGGCCGCCGTCGTCACGAGCCTTCGCGGGCTCCCCGTGATGGCCAAAGAAGAACTCACCATGTTCGTCTACATCGGCTTCGCCACCCTCCTTTTCCTTGTCCCCGCCGCCCTGATCTCTGCGGAGCTCGGCAGCGCGTTCTCCAACCGCAAAGGCGGCGTGTACACGTGGATCGGTGAAGCGTTCGGGCAGCGCTGGGGGTTCGTCGGCATCTGGCTGCAATGGATCCAGAACGTTGTCTGGTACCCCACCGGACTCGCCTTCGCCGCAGCAGCAGCCGCCTACGCCCTGAACCAGGCAGGGCTCGCGCAGGCACACGTCTACGTCGGCGTGTTCTGCATCGTCAGCTACTGGCTCGCGACCCTCGTCGCTCTCCGCGGCAACGCACTGCTCGCGAAGATCGCTAAATACGGCTTCCTCGTCGGTACCGTCGTCCCCGGCGCCGCGCTGCTCGGCCTGTTCATCTACTGGGCAGCGACCGGGCATGCGATGGGCTGGACCACCGCCACAGACCCCGCCGTCGCGACCGTCGTGAACGGCGACAGCACTCCGCGCCTGCTACCCCTGCTCACCGGCCTCGGCTCCCTCGCGTTCCTCGGCAACATCATGCTCCTCTTCGCCGGCGTCGAAGTACAAGCCGTGCACGTCGGAGAAATGAAGAACCCCAGGCGCGGCTTCCCCGCCGCGATGCTGCTCGCCTCCGGCATCTCTGTCGCCGTGTTCCTCCTCGGCTCCATCGCCGTCGCCGGCCTCGTGCCCTACAACGACATCGTCCTCCAAACCGGAGTGTTCGACGCGATGGGCACCGTGCTCGTGGGGCTGTGGAACATGAACTGGCTCGTACAGATCCTCGCCGTCCTCGTCTGCTACGGGGCACTCAGTGGCGCACTAGCGTGGATCTCCGCTCCCAGCCGTGCGCTCCTCACGACAGCGCACGACGGGGTACTGCCGCCGATCCTGCAGAAGACGAACAAGGCCGGTGTCCAACGGAACATCCTCATCCTTCAGGCCATCATCGTCACCGCGGTGTCATCGATCTACCTGTTCACCGCCGACGTCAGCGGAGCATTCTTCCTCATCTCCACCGTCACCATCAGCCTCTACATCGTGATGTACATGTTCATGTACGCCGCCGCCATTCGGCTGCGCTACACCCAACCCCACCTCCCCCGCGCCTTCAAGATCCCCGGCGGCAAGCCCGGCATGTGGATCGTCGCCGGCATCGGATTCCTCGCCGTCGCGTTCGCTCTACTCGTCTCGTTCTTCCCGCCAACTCAGCTCCCGATCGGTGACCCCACCACCTACGTCGCCCTCGTCGCTGGCGGGCTCGTAGTCTTCGTCAGCGCCGCACTCCTGATCTACCACTTCAAGAAGCCGTCCTGGCGAAACGGCTCCCCCGACCAGAAACCACACGAAGCCAGCTTCAACCCGGTGGCACCCTCACCAGCACTGCCGGACACTCCGGCGCCCCGCGAACCCCAGAAGGCAGGAGCCCCCTCATGAAACATCCCTCCCCGACCGATGTGTCCGGAACCGACCGCATCGAAACCGCCGAAGACATCCTCGAAGAAGACATCGTCAATGCCTCCCTCGCAGAACAGGGGCTCCTGCCCATCCCCGACGCCGCCCCCTCCGACGGGCCCGCGCCCGCCGCCTGACCGAACCCTTCACCCAACCCGCCGCACCACCGAACCCGCCGCTCCACTCAACAGAAAGCGAGTACGTCAGGACTGCGCAACCTCTCACACGCCCCACCACCTCCGGCCAGGAACACCACCTCCATGCCGACGCGGCCACCCCGGCCGCGTCCTCAACGACGGGACGACGCGTCCTCGCGGCACTCCGACTCGCTACGGGCTTCATCTTCTTCTGGGCCTTCATCGGCAAACGCTTCGGACTCGGCTACTCCACACCCGCCGCAAAAGCGTGGATCAACGGCGGAACCCCCAGCCAGGGATTCCTGAACAGCCCCTCCGTCGTCGGGCCGCTGAAGCCGTTCTACGCCCGGATCGCCAGCCCCCTCGTGGACTTACTACCGCATCATCTACGCCCTCGCCCTGATCACCGTCGCCGCCCTCTCCGCCGGTGACACGTGGGGCCTCGGTCGAGCGTGGAAGAAGCTTCCCCTCGTACAGCGATATCGCTGGCTCATCTAGCGTCACGCAACCCCCGAACGAGCAGACCCATAAAGTAAGGCAAGAGATCCCCAACTCGCCCCACGCCGCCGACGAACTACCCCACTGGGTACCAACCGCCGAATATCTCTACGTACGCATCATTCCGACCGACATCCAAGGACGCCAATTCGAACGTCAACTTCGCCTCATCATTCCCGAAAGATGAGGCGAACCGATCGGTTCACCCAGAAACACAACCCACGTCCTTCCAAGCGTCCGCCCTTTAAACCGTCAACAGCCGACCACTTACCTCGAACCGCTGACGGTGCCTCCAAAACCAAAGGTTTGTGAGGCACCCCGCTCCCCCCGGAACAGTTCGGCGAAAGTTCCGATTTGTCCGGGTGCTGTCTGTCTCGGAAACTCGTCTCGTAGTCGTTCGTGCCTCATGCCTGTTTTTAGGGCTTCCTGGGGCAGGGAGAGCATCGAGAAGCTTTAGGTATGCGCCCGATGTACCGCTGCTAGGGATTTCCGCGACGACCTGGTGATTCATTTTATATACATATAGACTTATATGTATGCAGGATAATGCAAATGGGAATGCAACGAAGACCATGAAGCTCGATGCACTCCCTCCGGAGACGTTTACCTTTACTGAAGCCCGTAACGCTGGGTTGCAGGTCAGAGACCTGCAGAAGCTGCTCGACCTTCGTGAGATCGAACGTGTCGGCCGCGGACGTTATCGTCGCACCGATGCCCCATTCGCCGACTTGAGTCTCATCGAAATCTCAACACGGGCCTCTCTCTCCACAATCTGCCTGACCAGCGCATTAGCTCGATACGACCTGATGGACGCGATACCCGAAAGGATCGACATCGCGCTCCCCCGCAACACCAGTCACCCGAAGACAATCGCGTCAGTACACTGGCACTCCTTCGATACTTCGACGTTCAACATCGAACGTCGCGAGACACCGATCGAGGGCAGCAGCGTCACTATCGGCATGTACAGCCCAGAGCGCTCGATCATCGACGCGTTCCGACTTCGCGGCTACGTCGGCTACGAAATCGCCACGGAGGCGCTGCGCAACTGGCTCCGGCTTCGCGGATCCCGTCCCGCGAAGCTCATCGAAATCGCCCGTCAGATCCCCCGGTCCGAAGGGCCGCTCCGCACCGCACTGGAGTACCTCACGTGACAAGCGCAGCCACCACCAGCGCCAAACTAACCACCCTAGCCCGCGAACAAGGACTCAACTCACACGAGACACACGTGCTCTATGTGCTCGAACGGTTTCTCGACCGTCTCGGCCGAACAAAGTACTCGGAGGACTTTGTCGCTGGAACCCTGAAACACAACCCTGGACTGAATGATTTCGCCCTTGGCCAAGAGCGTTTCAGACACGCGCTTTCCGAGCCGACGACGACGCGCATACCTGCAGCACATGGGCGAATTGTGGGCAAATCGCACACCAAGTAAGAGAAAAAGCGCTTCTGATCAGGGGTTTTATGGCGGTACCGGTGGGATTTGAACCCACGGTGCTCTTTCAAGCACACATGTTTTCGAGACATGTACCTTCGGCCGCTCGGACACGGTACCGGGGAATACCTTACGGCACCCGGCAGCGCCGCGCCAATCGGCGAGCAGCGAGCGGAGAGCGGCGACTGCGACCCGCGTCGGTGCCGATGGTGTTGAAGCGGGCACAGGTCGGCCCCTTTCTCCAAGCGATGGAGCGGGTGACATGACAAGATCGATCTGTGACCTATTCAGCAGCGGAGAACCGCTATGACCTCCTTCCCTACCGACGCACCGGGCGCAGTGGCCTGAAACTGCCTGCCGTGTCGCTCGGCCTCTGGCAGAACTTCGGCGACACGACGTCTACCGAGACGCAGCGCGCCATTCTCCGCCGCGCTTTCGACAGCGGCGTCACCCACATCGACCTGGCGAACAACTACGGGCCGCCCTACGGCAGTGCAGAGACGAACTTCGGGCGCATCTTCGCCGAAGACTTCGCCCCGTACCGCGACGAGATGGTCATTTCGAGCAAGGCGGGCTACGACATGTGGCCGGGGCCGTACGGTGACCTCGGTTCACGCAAGTATCTGCTGGCGTCGCTCGACCAGAGCCTCTCCCGCATGGGGCTCGACTACGTCGACATCTTCTACTCCCACCGAGCCGACCCCGACACCCCGCTCGAAGAGACGATGGGTGCCTTGCATACGGCGGTCACCTCGGGCCGGGCCCTGTACGCAGGCATCTCGAGCTATTCACCCGAGCGCACCGTCGCGGCGGCACGCATCCTGGCCGACCTCGGTACTCCCCTGCTCATTCACCAGCCGTCGTACTCCATGTTCAACCGGTGGATCGAGAGCGGCCTTCTCGACACCCTCGGCGACCTCGGCGTCGGCTGCATCGCGTTCTCGCCACTCGCGCAGGGTCTGCTGACCGACCGCTACCTCGGCGGAATTCCTTCCGATTCGCGGGCGGCCCTGAACGGCTCGATGCAGCAGAGCTTCGTCAACGACGACACCCTGACGCACCTGCGCGCGCTGAACGACATCGCGTCGGGCCGCGGACAGACACTGGCGCAACTCGCCCTGTCGTGGGCGCTGCGTGACGAGCGGGTGACGTCAGTACTCATCGGTGCGTCGAGCGTCAAGCAGCTCGATGACAACCTTGCGGCCACCCAGAACCTGTCATTCGAGCAGAGCGAGCTCGATGCCATCGACGAGCACGCCGTTGAGGCGGGCATCAACCTCTGGGCGACGTCGAGCGCGGTGCAGTAGAACAGCCGGGCACTGGTTCAGATCTCGACCGTAGGGTTCACAGATGGTATTCCCCGAGCTGACAGAGGGCGGCGGCGGTTCTTCCGAACCGACCGTGCTGCTGCTGCACGCGCACCCCGATGACGAGACCATCGCCACGGGTGGCCTGATGGCCCATCTCGTGAGCGGTGGTGTGCGGGTGGTGCTGCTCACGGGTACTCGGGGCGAGCGCGGCGAGGTGGTCGCCGGCCCGCTCGAGCACCTCGAGGGCACGGCCGAGCTGGCCGCGGTGCGCGTGCACGAGCTCTCCCAAGCGCTCGCTGAGCTGGGTGTCACTGAGCATCGATTCCTCGGCACCTCACGGTTATATTCCGATTCAGGAATGCGGTGGGGCGACGATGGCTTTGCCAAGGCGGCGTCTGATGCTCCCGCCGATGCGCTGAGCCTGGCTCCGTTCGAGCAGGTCGTCGCCGAGATCGGTGCGGTCATTGCTGAGGTCACACCCTCGCTGGTGGTGACGTACGACGAGCGGGGTGGGTACGGGCATCCGGATCACGTGCGAATCCACGAGGCCGGCATCGACGCGGCGTCTGCAGCCGGTGTCCCCGTGTACGTCATCGTCGCAGAAGCCGCCGAAGCCGAAGCCGAAGCCGGTGACATCGCCGTGCCGCTCGGGCCTTTTCGGGCGGCCAAGATGCGGGCGCTCGGCGCGCATCGCACGCAACTCAGTGTCGACGGCGACGACATCGTGCACTCGGGCGGGCAGCGGCAGAACATTCCTGAAGTCGAGGTCTTTCGGCGATGGAAGAGCTCCTGAGTTCGCTAGTACCCAAGTGTTAAGCTCGCCTTACTAGGTCATGTAAAAACGCGCTTGATATCTTACTGGAAGGCACATTTACCCAAATGAGCTACATCACATCCCCCGCCTTCGAAAAGAAGGGCTACGTCGTACTCGACGCGTACGACCAAGCCGCCGACCCGCAAGAGTGGCTCAACCTCCAATACGTCGACTGGAAGTCGTCGGGCGACACCCGCTGGGCCCCGCTCGCGAGCGCCTTCGGCGAGATGGAGTGCAACGGGTTCTGGAACCATACCCCTCCGCGCACCGACAAAGACGGGGTCTGGGTGCAGGCAAACGTCGACAAGGCCCCCATTCTGAAGGCCCGCGCCGAAGAGCCCGGCGCGAACGTCGGGCGCTGCCGCGTCATCGAACTGCAGCCGAACGACTATGCAGGCGCCATCTACAACCTGCACCAAGACGACAACAACCGCCTCAACCCCGACGGCACCGGCTGGATCGTGCGCAGCTTCTTCAACCTCAGCGACGACCCCGACTCGGTGCTGATTCTGCGCGAAGACCGGTTCGACCCCGAGACCGAGGTGCGCATCCCACTCCCGGCGGGCTCGCAGGTCGTCGTCGACACCCAGCGGTTCTGGCACGCGGTGTGGCACACCGGCCCCGCGCCCCGGTACTCACTGATCTCATCGTGGACCTCGGGCCCCGAACTCGACGCCTACGTCCAGAAGTACCACGGCGCTCCCCAGGCGGCCAACCCGCCACTCGACCAAGCGGTCATCGACGACGCCCAGTTCCAGATGAAGCGCCGCCTCGCCGAGCGCGCGGCAACCCTCGCCGCGCAGGGCAAGAAAGACCACGCGCCGAAAGACCCCGAGGCGTAGCAGGCCGCTTCACTCGCTCACACGGCTCCGGATGCCCGGGCTCTCCACAGAGGGGAGCGCGGGTTCGGGCACTGTCGGTGGCCCCGCCTATCGTTGAGTCATGCCAACCAAGCCCCTCAGCAACTTCAAGTGCACCGAATGCGGCTGGACCACCCTGCGGTGGGCCGGTCGTTGCGGTGAATGCCAATCGTGGGGCACGGTCGTCTCTGCGGCCGAGACCACGGGGTTGCAGGGCCAGGTGCGCGCGGTCAATCTCGAAGAGGGCCGCATTGCCCGCCCCATCACCGAGATCGAGACCGACGCGGCCACCCACTGGGCCACCGGTATCACCGAGTTCGACCGCGTGCTGGGCGGCGGCCTGGTGCCCGGCGTCGCCATTCTGCTGTCGGGTGAACCGGGCGTCGGCAAGTCGACGCTGCTACTCGAGGTTGCGGCGCGAGCGGCCCAGGAGCACCTCCGCGTGCTCTACGTCAGCGCCGAAGAGTCGGTCGGTCAGATCAAGATGCGGGCCGAACGAACCGGCTCCCTCTCCCCCACCCTCATGCTCGCCGCCGAGACCGACCTGGCCACGATTCTCGGCCAGATCGACGCGGTCATGCCGCACCTGGTCATCGTTGATTCGGTTCAGACTGTCAGCAGCTCCACCATCGAGGGCTCGGCTGGCGGCCCCACCCAGGTGCGGGCCGTCGCGTCGGCTCTCATTCGGGTGGCGAAAGAGCGCTCGCTGCCGGTGCTGCTCGTCGGGCACGTCACCAAAGACGGGTCTATTGCCGGCCCCCGTGTGCTCGAGCACCTCGTCGACGTCGTGTGCCAGTTCGAAGGCGACCGGCAGACGTCGCTGCGTTTCGTTCGCACGCTGAAGAACAGGTTCGGTCCCACCGACGAGGTGGGCTGCTTCGAGATGACGGGCGAAGGTATTCGCGAAGTACCCGACCCGAGCGGTCTGTTTCTCAGCCGGGGCAGCGAGGCCGTGAGCGGCACCTGTGTCACGGTCGCTCTCGAAGGGCGGCGCGCGCTGCCCGTCGAGGTTCAGGCTCTCGTCGTCGGCACCACCGCGCCGAACCCGCGCCGGGTCACGAACGGGGTCGACTCCTCACGCGTGTCGATGCTCCTCGCGGTTCTCGAGCGCCGCATGAAGGTCAGGCTGAGCGACAAAGACGTGTATGTGTCGACCGTCGGCGGGGTGAAGCTCACCGAACCGGCGGCCGACCTGGCCATCGCGCTCGCCATTGCCTCCGCCGCGAGCGACCTCGCGCTGCCGCACAATTTCGTCGCGTTCGGCGAGATCAGCCTCGCGGGCGAGGTGCGGCCCGTCACCTCGAGCGCCCTCCGCGCCACCGAGGCCAAGCGGCTCGGCTTCACCAACCTGGTCGGTCCGGGCGAGACAGCCATTCGCGCGGCATTCGCGCGGGCGTTCAATGGTGCTCGCTCGGGCGGGCCGGCGGGTGTGGAGTCTGGGGGCGGCCTCGAGAGGAAGTGAAGCAACAGCAGCCGCGACAGCGCCAACGACAGCTGACAGCGACAGCGACAGCTGAAGGTGTCACACGTGCGGAACGAACGCCAGCCAGGCGAGACGACGAGAACGGCGTGGGTCTGACTCGATACGGTCATCGCTGTCAATGATGAGGGTGCGGCGGCGCGCTTCGTCGTAGCGGGGCCACACGAGAACGCGGGACTGGTCGAGAGCGCGGGACGGGTGGGGAGCGCGGGACTGGTCGAGAACGCGGGACTGGTCGTGAGCGCGGGTGGTACGACGCGTTCGGGGCACCGAGGCGCGAGCTTGCGGCAGGTTGGACGCGGGTGACAGGTCGGCTGCGAGGGTCGGCACGGGAGCGGATGCCGGTTCTCGTGCGGAGTCGGGGAGGCGGGCATCCGGAACCCCGGTGTAGGCGAACGACGACCAGTAGCGCCGCATGCGGGCGCCGGCGCGGAGGAACGGGCGGCGGCCTCCGAGAAGGGTCATCGTGTGCCCGAAGGGAGAGCCGAGACGGTCGAACACCGCGAAGAGTTCGAGGCCGTGCGTGGCGTCGAACCCGGCGAGCCGCACGAGCCGTGGGGCGAGGTCGAAGCGATAGAAGTACACGGGGGCGAAGCGCGAATGCCGTTCGGCCACCTTCACCGTGGGGTACCAGAACGCGTAGTCTCCGCCGAAATCGGCGGCAGGGCGCTTGGCCGGCAGGCCCGGGTACTCGGCCTTGATCGCCTTGCGCGCCTTCTTTTTCGTCTTCGAGAAGATGGCGCGGATGCGCTGGGGTGTCGTCGCAAGGATGTCGAGGCGCCCGGTGAAGAGAGCTCCTTCGCGATCGTTTGTGCCGATGATGAGCGGAATCGGATGCGCACGCCCGGCTTTGAACGCATCGAGGGGGCGTTCGGGCAGAAAGTCCCCGTCGATGACGGGGCAGAGGGCGATGGTTCCGGGGTCGGAGTCAGGGGCCCTCGTGGTGAGAGCATCTGTCGCCCGCACGAGGTCTCGCCAGTCGGCCGTGACCAGCATTTCGCCCGCGTCTTCGGCCGTGGTGTTCTCGACGCTGTCATTGGCGATGCGCGAGCTCAGCAGTTCGACGAACTGCGCGCCCCACTCGCGGGTGAGGTCGGGTGGGTAGACCGCATTCGTGGGTGAGCTCTGGGCGATGGCTCGGGCGAAGAGTCCGGATGCCCGGGGCACGGTCATGAGCGTCGTCACCGCGTTCGCCCCGGCCGACTCCCCGAACAGCGTTACGCGCAGAGGGTCGCCCCCGAACTCGCGGATGTTCGCCTGGATCCACTCGAGCGCCGCTACGCAGTCCTTCAGACCGAGGTTGTTCTCGATCGGGCGCTCGGGCGTCGAGTACCCGGTGAAGTCGAGAAAGCCGAGGGCTCCGAGGCGGTAGTTGATGCTGACGTAGACCACGTTTCCGTCGCGAGCGAGGGTGTCGCCGTTGCGCGGCACCTCCGACGAGGAGCCGACGCTGTACGCCCCGCCGTGAATGAACACCATGACGGGCAGCAGCGGTGCGGCATCCGGCGCCGCGTTCGGACGCATCGAAACCGTGTCGGCAGCTGGCCGGGCCGGGCGCACGATGTTGAGGGTCAGGCAGTCTTCGCCCATCGGCGCGTTCTTCGCGGCGCCGATGAAGTTGCCCTCCCGCGACTGGGCCGACACCGCCCCGAATCGGCTGGCATCCCGGATGCCCGTGAAAGGTTCGGGCGGCCTGGGGCCGCGAAACCGCAGGGCTCCGACGGGTGGAGCTGCGAACGGAATTCCGCGCCACGCTTCGATGCCGCGCTCACGCACCCCACGTACGACGCCTTCGCGCGTGCGAACCTCGAGACCGGGCGACGTTCGGGCGCGGGTCAGCATAAGCCGATCCTAACCCGCCAACATTACGCGCGGGGGCTGCCGCGTCACGCTTCCCCGGCGTCGACTTTCCCCAGAACGTCGACAAAGGCCAGCCGAGGCGACGAAGTGGGGAAACTCGATGCCCCGAGAGGGTCAGTAGAGGAGGAACTGGGCTGAGGCCGCGGAGGCGATGCCGTCGACCGAGACGGTGAGGTGGTACGACGCGCCACCCGCGGGAACGGAGGCCGGGGCCGAGGCGCCGCATGTGCTGGGCGAGGAGCGGGCGCGGTTCCAGGCGAACGGGGTTGAGCTCACCGTTTGGCCGGGTGCGAGCATGGCGGCGGTGTCGGATGCGTCGGTCTGGCAGTCGGTCGACTTCCAGTAGACCTCGGTTCCGCTGGTGATGGTGTAGATCTGCTTCGAGGTTCCGGCGTTGATGGTGCAGGGGTCGGCGCCGGTGTTGACGATGGTGAACGACAGTTTGGGCTGCGATCCGGCGGAGTAGCTGTTCGAGTCGGTGACGGCGGTCACGGTGATGTTGCCGGCGGCGCAGGCAGCCGATCCATCGGCAGTCGACGTGGCGGCGGGAGCAGCGGGGGTCGCGGCCGGGTCTGGCGCGGCAGCGGTGGCGGGCGGGTCAGCGGGTGCAGGGGTGGCCGACGTGGATGCTGCGGGGCCCTGCTGCGGGGCATCCGACGCACCCGCAGCCGCCGTGCTGCCGGGGGCGGCCGTCGGGCTCGTCGCGCCACTGGCGACCGCGCGGATGATCAGCACCACCGCCACGATCACGATGATGACGCCCACCAGTGCAACCAGGCGGCGCCGGCGATACACCTTCGCCGAAGGGCGGCGGCGGGCGGGCGGATGCCCCGGCGTAGACATTCTGCAAGGTTACCGACCGCTGCAGCGGTGCGCCGGCGGGGCTCGCCGCCGGCGCTCGGCGTGGCCCGCCACGGTGGGCGGATTCCCAGCCTGGAGCAAGCAACGCACGCAATGCAAGCAGCGCACGCAGCGGCGCGTGCGGGCGCGCGGGCGGGCGCGAGGGCGTGCGGGCGCGCGGGCGGGCGCGAGGGCGTGCGGGCGCGCCTCAGCCGATCGCGTTCGCCGCCGAAAGCCCGGTCACGGCCGCGCGGGCACGCGCAGCCGAGGTGGCCGCCACCGCGACGCGGGCGAGTTCGCGCGTCTCGGCGAGGGTGTGGCGGGCGAGTTCGGCCCGAACATCCGCGATGGCCGCCGGGGTCATCGAGAGTGTTGTCACACCGAGCCCCACCAGCACGACGGCCAGCAGCGGGTCGGCCGCGGCCTCGCCGCACACCCCGACGGGCTTGCCGGCCACACGCCCGGCCTCGCCGAGCATGCCCACGAGTCGCAGAACCGCGGGGTGCCACGGGTCTTGCAGGTTCGCCACGGAGCCGAGCAGCCGGTCGGCTGCGAGCGTGTACTGGGTGAGGTCGTTCGTACCGATGCTGACAAAGTCGGCCACGTCGAAGATCTGGTCGGCCACGAGCGCCGACGAGGGAACCTCGGCCATGACTCCGGCGACCTGAATGCCGAGTTCGCGCGCGAATGACACGAAGTATTCGGCGTCGTCGGCGTCGGCCACCATGGGTGCCATGACCCACAGTTCGACCTTCTCGCCGGGCTCGAGGTCGTCGCGATGCCCATTGACGCGCGCCTCAGCGGTCGCGAGGGCGAGGAGCTGGTCACGCAGAATGTCTTCGGCTGCGCGCAGGGCACGAATACCACGGAGGCCGAGAGCCGGGTTCTCCTCCTTCGCGTCATTCAGAAAGCTCAGCGGTTTGTCGGCACCGGCATCGAGCACACGAACGACAACTTTCTTGCCCACGAACGCGCGCAACATGGCTTCGTATTGGGTGACCTGCGACTCGACCGAGGGCGCCTCAGTGGAGTCGAGAAACAGAAACTCGGTGCGAAAGAGCCCAACACCTTCGGCCCCGAGCGCGAGTGCCTCAGCGGCGCCCTCGGCAGACCCGAGGTTGGCGAGGAGCGGTACGAGGGTTCCGTCGGCCAGAGCCCCGGGCCGTAGCGGCGCCGCAGCCTCGGCCGCGCGCTGGGCGATGCGCTCGGTGGCGCGTTCGACGTCGGAGTCGGCCGGCTCGGTGAGAACGGTTCCGGCACCAGCGTCGAGCACGACCAGCGTTCCGTCGGCCAGGTTCTCGGCCCCCTTCACACCCACGATGGCGGGGATCGACTTCGACCGCGCCAGAATCGCGGTGTGCGAGGTGGGCCCACCTTCGCGGGTGATCAGCCCGACGACCTTCTCGAGGTCGAGCAGCGCCGTGTCGGCCGGTGCGAGGTCGTGGGCGACGAGGATGAACGGGGTCGCCGACTCGGGCACCCCCGGCGCCGGCACGCCCCGGAGGTGTGCGATGATGCGCTGCGAAACGTCGTCGAGGTCGGCGGCCCGCTCGGCCATGTACCCACCCATCTGAACGAGCAGGTCGCGAAAACCAGCGAACGCCTCGAACACGGCGCGATCGGCGGTTCTACCGCTGCCAAGGCGCGTCTGGATGTCTTCGACAATGGTGGGGTCTTCTGCCATCAGCGACTGGGCGTTCAACACGTCTTGGGCTTCTCCGCCGGCAGCAGCACCGCGTGCCAGAAGGTCGGCAGCGACGGCGGCGAGCGAGACCTCGATGCGCGCGAGCTCTGCTTCAGGTTCAGCCGTGCTCGGCTCGTCTGTGGGCTCGGCGAGAGGTTCGGGCATCCGGAGCGTTGAAGCGACCGCAAGACCGCGACCGACGCCCACACCGTGTAACAGCATTGATTTGCTCCTTAGAAGTGGCAACTCCATCAACACTAACGCGGCGCCGAGGTCAGGCCTGCGGCAGATTCGTCTCGGCCACCGTCGCGTTGTCTGCCTGAAACGAGAAGCGCGCGCGAACCGTCTCGCCGGCAAGCACCCGCGGCAGCCAGAACCTCGCATCGTGCCACATCGAGTCGTAGGGAATCTCGTCGAGGGCGAACCAACGGGGCGCAAGTTCGACACTCGCCTGAGGTTCGCCCTGCCACACCTCGGCCACGAAAACGGTCGAATTCTGACTCCACGACGGCTTGTACGGAAACTCGTACACCAGATACCCGGCCTGCCGAAGGTCTGCTGGGGCTATGCGGATGCCCGTTTCCTCTGCCACCTCGCGCACGATGGCGTCTAGGGCGCTTTCGCCCGCCTCGAGCTTGCCGCCGGGCCCCACGACCTTGCCGATGCCGAGCCCAGTGAGCTTCTCGCCGAGCAGAACCTCGCGCCGGCCACCCGCTCGCTGCCGGATGAGGTAGCAGACGCACACCTCGTAGCCGCTCATCGGCGGGCAGTGGGGCCGGTGACCCCCGTGAGACCGGCGACGCAAAAAAGTGGGGTGGGCGTGAGCTGCCCGATGCAACTCCGGCTCACAGGTGCTTCAGCATGCGCGTGTTGCCGAGGGTGTTCGGCTTCACGCGCGCGAGGTCGAGAAACTCGGCCACGCCCTCGTCGGGTGAGCGAACGAGTTCGGCGTAGACATCCGGAGCCACCAATGCCAGGGGCGAGGCCACGAAGTCGTGGCGTTCGAAGAAGGCGACCTCGAAGGTGAGGCAGAACAGCCGCGACAGCCCGAGCTCGCGAGCGTCGCGCTCGATCGACTCGAGGAGGGCATGGCCGACGCCCTTGCCGAGGTACGCCGGGTCGACGGCGAGCGTTCGCACCTCCCCCAGGTCTTCCCAGAAGACATGGAGGGCGCCGCAGCCGATGGGGGTGCCCTCAGCGTCGACCGCGATACGAAACTCCTGCACGGCCTCGTAGTAGACCACGGCGTCTTTGCCGAGCAGCACGCGGGTCTGCACGAGTGGTTCGGCGAGGCGTTGGATATAGGGCACATCTGACGTACGCGCGCGTCGCACCGTGATCGGCCCGAGTGCGGGGCGAACGGCGGACACGTCTGAGTTGGTCACGCTCCATCCTTGCAGCCCCGCCCGTTTTCACGAAAACCACTGCGCGTGCCCGCTTCAGGTGACGAGCCGCCGCGGTGAACGGCGAAAGGGCCGGCCACGGTGAGGTGGCCGGCCCTTTCGGGTGAAGCGGGGTGGTGCTGGTGAAGCGGGGTGGTGCAGTTGGCGCTGGCGCCTAGTCGATCGCCGGCGCAGCCGCGCCCTCGGCCGTGATGGCGGCAAGCGGCTCGGGCGACGTTGTGAGGAAGGTGAACTCCCCCTCGACGAAGTCGACGTAGATGTGATCGCCGGCGTTCAGCTCACCAAGCAGGATGCGCTCAGAGAGTCGGTCTTCGACCTCGTTCTGCATTGCGCGGCGAAGCGGTCGAGCACCGAGTGACGGGTCGAACCCGACCTCGATGAGACGTTCTTTGCTCGACAGCGACAGCTCGATGGTCAGGTCGCGATCCATCAGGCGGTCGCGAAGGCGGCCGATGAACAGGTCGACGATCTGCAGCAGCTCTTCTTTCGACAGCTGCGGGAACACGATGGTGTCATCGACGCGGTTCAGGAACTCGGGCTTGAAGTGCTTCTTGAGCTCTTCGTTCACCTTGCCCTTCATGCGGTCGTACGACGTCGAGACGTTCGTCTGCGACTGGAAGCCGATGGGCGAACCGGTGATGTCTTTCGTACCGAGGTTGGTGGTCATGATGATCACCGTGTTCTTGAAGTCGACAACACGACCCTGGCCATCAGTCAGCCGGCCCTCTTCGAGAATCTGAAGCAGCGAGTTGAAGATGTCGGGGTGAGCCTTCTCGATCTCGTCGAACAGCACCACGCTAAAGGGCTTGCGGCGCACCTTCTCGGTGAGCTGGCCGCCCTCTTCGAAGCCGACGAATCCGGGAGGAGCACCGAACAGACGAGAAACGGTGTGCTTCTCGCCGTACTCGCTCATGTCGAGCGAGATGAGGGCGTTCTCGTCGTCGAAGAGGAACTCGGCGAGCGCCTTCGCGAGCTCGGTCTTGCCGACACCCGTGGGGCCGGCGAAGATGAACGAACCCGAGGGGCGCTTGGGGTCTTTGAGGCCTGACCGCGTGCGGCGAATCGTGCGAGACAGAGCCGCGATGGCCTCTTCTTGCCCGATGACACGCTCGTGCAGCGCCTTCTCCATGAACATGAGTCGCGACGACTCTTCTTCGGTGAGCTTGAACACCGGGATGCCCGTGGCCTGCGCCAGAACCTCGGCGATCAGCCCCTCGTCGACGATGCCCGACGCCTTCACGTCGCCCGACTTCCACTTCTTCTCGAGCCGCAGACGCTCACCGAGCAGGTTCTTCTCCTCGTCGCGGAGAGACGCGGCCTTCTCGAAGTCTTGTTCCTCGATCGCAGCCTCTTTGCGGCCACGAACGAGTGCGATGCGCTCGTCGAACTCGCGAAGCTCCGGCGGCGCCGACAGAATCGAGAGGCGAAGGCGTGCGCCGGCCTCATCGATCAGGTCGATGGCCTTGTCGGGCAGGAAGCGGTCGGCCACGTACCGGTCAGCGAGGTTCGCTGCGGCGACAATGGCACCGTCGGTGATCGACACCTTGTGGAAGGCCTCGTACTTGTCGCGAAGCCCCTTCAAGATGTTGATCGTGTGGGGCAGCGTGGGCTCGGCGACCTGAATGGGCTGGAAGCGGCGCTCGAGCGCAGCGTCTTTCTCGAAGTGCTTGCGGTACTCATCGAGCGTGGTCGCGCCGATGGTCTGCAGTTCACCGCGGGCCAACAGCGGCTTCAGGATGCTCGCGGCGTCTATTGCGCCCTCAGCAGCCCCGGCACCGACGAGCGTGTGGATCTCGTCGATGAAGGTGATGATGTCGCCGCGGGTGCGGATCTCCTTCGTGACCTTCTTCAGGCGCTCTTCGAAGTCGCCCCGGTAGCGTGAACCCGCGATGAGCGACCCGAGGTCGAGCGTGTAGAGCTGCTTGTCTTTCAGCGTCTCGGGAACATCGCCCCGAACGATGGCCTGGGCGAGGCCCTCGACGACGGCGGTCTTGCCGACACCGGGCTCACCGATGAGAACAGGGTTGTTCTTCGACCGGCGCGACAAGATCTGCATCACGCGCTCGATCTCTTTCTCGCGCCCGATGACCGGGTCGAGTTTGTTGTCGCGCGCGGCCTGCGTGAGGTTGCGGCCGAACTGGTCGAGAATCTGCGAGCCCTTGTCGGGCGCCTGGTCGTTGCCACCCACGGCGACGGCCTCTTTGCCCTGGTACCCGCTCAGCAGCTGAATGACCTGCTGGCGAACACGGTTGAGGTCAGCACCGAGCTTGACCAGAACCTGGGCGGCGACGCCTTCACCCTCGCGAATGAGGCCGAGCAGGATGTGCTCGGTGCCGATGTAGTTGTGACCGAGCTGCAGGGCCTCGCGAAGCGACAGCTCGAGCACCTTCTTGGCACGCGGCGTGAACGGAATGTGACCGGTGGGCTGCTGCTGGCCTTGGCCGATGATGTCCTGCACCTGCTCGCGCACGGCGTCGAGCGAGATGCCGAGTGACTCGAGCGCCTTGGCAGCGACACCTTCGCCCTCGTGAATGAGCCCGAGCAGGATGTGCTCGGTGCCGATGTAGTTGTGGTTGAGCATCTTGGCTTCTTCTTGGGCCAAAACGACGACGCGACGGGCACGGTCGGTAAATCTCTCAAACATGCTGACTCCTTGGGTACCGGGGCAGTGACGGTAACCGGTACATAAATGCTAACCACCGAGGTTCGGCATTGCTGCTGTGTTCGCCGTGGGCAGATATCTATACGTCGGTGAACCTGGTCTGGGCGCGATTGAAATATTCCTGACTACCGCTGAAGCTGACACGCAGCGCGGTGTCGCCCTGCGTGCGTGCCCGAATCGCCCACATCTGCAACCCGTCATGGTCTGGATCGCGGCCGAGGTACGCCCGATACATGCCCGTCACCCGCTGTTCTAGCACCTCGGGTGCCTGCCAGAGCTGGTCAATCACCCAGGTTCGCCCGTGCTCAGCGATCATTTGAACCCAGAACGCCCACTCGCTCGGTGATCCGCTTCGGTTCAGCAACGTCACATACAGACGCTGCATGAAGACCGTCGGCGTGTTGTTCGCTGCCCTCTGAAAATATTCGTCGGACGAATAGAACGACCTTTCAATGTCGTCGGTCGTCAGCACCCCGGCTTGCATCGCGTGCAGCCAGTTCAGACGGCCCGCGGCCTCTGGGGGCCTGCCGAGAATAGTGTTGTATGCCTTGTCGATGCGAATCAGTCGGTACTCTTCGCTGGTCACGAAACCCTGCGCCACGAGACTGTAGTCTCCGGATGCCCCTACTGACTTCGACCAAAACACGATGTCGCTCGCGCTGGGCCTCCGGCCGAGGAAGTCGGCGTACAGCGCCGTGACCTCTGCATTGACATCAACCCGCACTCCGGCGACGGGCGCGATGAGCTGTGAGAGGTTCACGCTCAGCTGCACCACGTCGTAGCGCTGCACGATCACTTCTGGCGCAACCGCGTGTCGGCCGACGGTTGCGCTGCCGCTGTAGTCGACGATCACCTGATAGCGCCCGGGGTAAAGAAAGTTGAAATTGTGGATCGGGTAGGACGAGACCGCGACGGGATCCTCCCGCAGAGTGACGTTGCGCCAGCTCGACGACGAATCGTCGTACACCAGCAGAGACCAGCTGAAGTTCTGAATATCAGCGGGCACCGAACATCCGTAACACCCGTTACCGATCCCGATACTGGTATCGAGTTCACCGGTGCCCCTCAAGGTGTAATCGAGCGACTGGGTCTGCCCCGCGATCACGATCACTGGCGTGCCCCGCTGGTTGACCACGGTGCTGCCGAACCACTCGAGCGTCCTGGTTTGATACCACGTTTCGTCGAAGAATTTGACATAGTAATTGTCAGCAGCGGGCAGACCGGAGAAGGTGAATAGTCCGTCAGCCGATTGCTGGTCGCCCGAACGCATGGCGTGTCCGTTCGTTTCGACGCCCGAACCGTCGATGGCCCAAACGTAGACTTCCACATTATTTTTGGGCTGCCCGTCGGTACCGCGAACCACGCCGCTGATCGTTCCGGTGCCGACATCTGCCCGCGCCACCGCGTGGGTCGGCGGCATCACTTCTGTCCCGGCGAAGGCCGGCCCCACGGTTCCGAGGATGGCGGCGACGACCAAGGCCGACACCATTCCCGCGATAGCGCGCATCCGATCCTCTACAGAAAACGGTACTGGCTGCGGATGTAGTATTCGTCGCTGCCGGTGAGGCCGGCGCGCAGGCCGGAGTCACCGATCTGTAAGGCGACACCGACCCATGCGGCAAGCCCACTGCTGTCGGGAACCCGGCCGAGGTACAACTGGTACATGTTCGAGACGCGCTGCTGGATCGTCTCGGGCGTGATCCAGAACTGGTTGATGACCCAGGCCCGACCGTGGGTCTGAATCGCCGACGCCCAGAAGCTGTAGTCGCTGCTGGTGCCGCTGCGGCCGAGAAGGGTCGTGTAGATCGCCGCCATGAACTTCTCGTTCGTGCCGCCCTGCCGGTTGAAGTACTCGGCCGAGGCGTAGAACGAGGTCTCAATGTCATCA
This sequence comes from Subtercola sp. RTI3, assembly GCF_035018625.1. Classification (NCBI taxonomy): domain Bacteria; kingdom Bacillati; phylum Actinomycetota; class Actinomycetes; order Micrococcales; family Microbacteriaceae; genus Subtercola; species Subtercola sp. RTI3. The sequence goes on from NZ_JASJXO010000011.1 coordinate 41,697, forward strand.
GTCGTCAGAATGCCGGCCTTCATGCCGTTCAGCCAGTTCAGCCGCCCAGCCGCCTCGGGTTCGCGCCCGAGAATGGCTCGATAGGCCGCATCGATGCGGATGTAGCGGTACTCGTCACTCTGCACGAAGCCTGTCGCAATGATGTTGGGGTTTGCGCCCTGCTGAATCTGGTTGCCCCAGAAGGCCACATCTGAAGCGTTCGGCAGACGCTTCAGAAAGTCGTAGTAGAGCGCGTTGACGTTCTCGTTCACGTCAGAGTAGATGCCGGCGACCGGGGAGACCAGGAGGCGCGAAATCACGTTCTGCGGCGTCGTCTCGCCTGCGTTCAACACGAAATCCGGCGAATAGGAGTACGCGGCGAACGGGGTGGTGCCGTTGGGGTAGATGAACACGCTGTAGCCGTAGCCCGGGTAGAGCGAGTTGAACCCGTAGCTGCCGTCGGGTGCGGGGTGGCCCGAGTCGACGAAGACGTACGTATCGGTGCTGGCCTGATAGGCACGAATGACGATCATGGTGTTCACAGGGTCGGGCGGAGTCGAACACGTCGTGCAGGTCGCCGTTCCGGTAATGCCCGAAGTGACCTGCATCTGATAGCTCGCGTCGAACGACTGGCTATCTGCGAGGGTGATCTCGGTGCCGTAGGTGGTGAACTGACTGCCGCCGTAGTACTGGTACGACGGGTAGAACGATCCGGCTGTGTCATCGAAGCCCACGACGAACGTTCCCGCGGCAAGACGGGGGAAGGCGAATGCTCCAGTCGGGCCGGAGGTGACCGTCTGAAGCGGCGTTCCGTTGCCATCCGCATCAATACTCAACAACGTCACGGGAATGCCAGCCAACGCCCCCTTGTTCACGAAGCCGACCATGCCCGAGATGCTCGAGGTTCCGGCCACTTCTTCGTGCGCGCCCTGCATCGACGCTGACGCCGGTGCGCTCGCACGCGCGTACGGCGGCGTCACCCGCTCGGTCGGGGTAACGACGGGAACGGTGGGCAGGGCATCCGTCGAGGCCGCGGTGCCCAGAACGATGCTGGAGCCCATTGTCTCGACTGAACCGCTGAGGCCCGCCGCCGTGGCCGATGGCCCGGCCGCCATCACTGTCGACATGATCACTACTGCGGCGACAGCCGCGGCGAAAACCTTCACGTTCCCCTATTTCTGCACATTGAGCTGCCGTCCCCCGGCAGTGCAGTCAACCTATCAGTAACCGGTGAAGTGGCGGTGTGCCGCAAGAGAACGACGCGCTGGCCCAGAACCTACGATTGACTCGTGAGCAACCTCGAACGTCACCCCACCGAAGTGGTCGAGTGCTCGACCGAGCCGACCCACCTCATCAGCATCATGCAGCCGCGAGAGGTTCCGCTCGGCGGCCCCCGCGCGCTCACGGTGAGACGCACCCTGCCGAGTAAGGGCCGCACCATGATCGGTGCCTGGTGTTTTCTCGACCACTACGGGCCCGATCCGGTGGCCGCGACGGGCGGCATGCGGGTTCCGCCGCATCCGCACACCGGCCTGCAGACCGTGTCGTGGCTGTTCGAGGGCGAGATCGAGCACCGCGACAGCGTCGGCAGCCACGCCATCGTGCGGCCGGGCGAACTCAACCTGATGACCGCGGGGCGCGGCATCAGCCACTCCGAGGTCTCGACGCCCGGCACCACCGTGCTGCACGGAGCACAGCTCTGGGTGGCACTGCCCGAAACAGAGCGGCACCGGATGCCCTCGTTCGAGAGCCACGTGTCGAAGAAGGTGCGCGTGGGTGACGCGGCGCTTCAGGTGTTCGTCGGAGAACTCGCGGGCGAGCGTGCCGACGCGAGTACCTTCAGCGCGCTGGTCGCCGCTCAGGTCGACCTTTCGCCGCGAGGCAGCGCCCAACTGCCCGTGCAACCCGGGTTCGAATACGGGGTTCTGGTCGACAGCGGTGAGGTGGGCATCCGGTCGTCGCTCGACGAAAACGAGACACAGGTCGTCAGGCACGAACTCGCACACGTGGGCACCGGATGCACGACCCTCACCTTCACCGCGGGCCCCGACCCCGCGCGGCTGCTGCTCATCGGCGGCGAACCTCTCGGCGAGAAGCTTCTGATGTGGTGGAACTTCGTGGGCCGCACGCACGAGGAGATCGTGGCGTACCGCGCGGCGTGGCAAGCTGAGGCGCTGGGCATCGGCGGCCCGCCGCCCGCGGGCACCGAAGACTTCTTCACCGCAACGCTTCCCGGCACGACGCACGGGTTCGAGGGCGGGCCACTACCGGCTCCCGAGCTGCCCACGGTTCGCCTCAAGCCCCGCGGCTGAGCATCCGGAGCCCTAGCGGAACGCTGGCCGGAGCCCCACCGAAGCCCTGGCCGAAACAGCCGCAGCGCCTATTGCAGCCCCGACGTCAACCGCGCGAGGTTGTCGAGCACCGTCGAGCGCAGCGGCTGGCGCTCCCACTCGTCGAGCGTGAGCCGGCGGCTGAGGGCGCGGTAGCCGTCTTCGACCTCGCGCATCTCGCGCACGAAGCTGGCGCCGCGCACCATCATCGAGACCTCCATGTTGAGGCTGAACGAGCGCATGTCCATGTTGCTCGAGCCGATGACGGCGACGTCGTCGTCGATGGTGAAGTGCTTGGCGTGCAGAATGTAGGGCTTGCGGTACATCCAGACCTCGACGCCGGCCTTCAGCAGGGCCTCGTAGTACGAGCGCTGGGCGTGGTAGACGAGCGCCTGGTCGCCGATCTCCGAGACGAACAGCTGCACCTCGACGCCGCGCTGGGTGGCGGTGGTGATGGCATAGAGCATGGCATCGTCGGGCACGAAGTAGGGCGAGGTGATGATGATCTTCTTCTGCGCGTAGTAGAGCAGCGCCAGAAACAGCCGCAGGTTGTTCTCGCCGTCGAAACCGGGGCCACTCGGCACGACCTGGCAGTCGAGCGCGTCGGCCTCGTCGTAGATGACGTCGGGCGTGATGGCCTCGGTCTCACGCACCAGCAACTCGTCGGTCTCGCTGTACCAGTCGGTGATGAAAATGGCGTTCAGCCCGTTCACGATGGGGCCTTGTACCCGCGTCATGAGGTCTTTCCACTTCAACCCGCGGCGCCGATTGACACGCTTGTTGTAGCTGCGGTCGATCATGTTCTGCGAACCCATGTAGCCGACCCGCCCGTCGATGACGAGTACTTTGCGATGATTGCGGAGGTCTGGGCGCTGGTACCGGCCGCGCAACGGCTGAACGGGCAGCATGAAGTGCCAGATCACGCCGATCTTCTGCAGTTGGCGAACCGTCTGGCGATGGCCAGGTGAGCGGATCGATGCGATGTGGTCGAGCAGCACTCGCACAACCACCCCACGTTTCACGGCGTTCCCGAGCGCGGCGAAGAAGTCGGCAGTGACCCCGTCATACGCCATGATGTAGAACTCACAGTGCACGAACTTCGTGGCTGCGTTCACGTCGGCCGTCATCTCGGCGATCGACTGGGCGTAGTCGCCGATGAGGCGGGCCCTGTTGCCGCCGACCAATGGCATGGCGCCGAGCGTGCGGTTCAGTTCGACCACAGAGCGCAGCCACGGGGGCCACGGATGATCGTTGCTGACCCGATCGATGCCTTCGGTGGTCTCGATGATGAAGTCATTGATGGCCTGCTGCTTGTCGCGGCGCTTCTTCGGCAGTTTGTAGCTCCCGATGAGCAGAAAGACGAGCACCCCGAGGTAGGGAATCAGAAAGATGGCCAGCAGCCAGGCCATGGCCGAGCTCGGTCGCCGGTTTCTCGGCACCACGATGATGGCAGTGACACGAATACCGAAGTCGACAACGAAGGCTACGACGATGGCAATCACCGTCATTTGGTCACCAGAGATCAGGTGCCCCTTTCATCGCGCAGAAACAACACCCTGCATACCGTATCGGCTACCGGGGGCGAGCGACGTTACAGGCCGCGCTTGCTGCGCTCTTCGGCCTCGATACGGGCGAGCACCTTGCGCTCGGTCTTGTCTGAGCGAACGATGGCGCGCATGATGAACCAGAAGAGCAGGCCGACGGCGATTGTCGGAAAGAGTGCGGCGAGTGCGCCCCAGAGATCGTTCATTGTGCTTCTACCCTACGCCGTGAAGCTGTCAGTTCGACTTGGTGACGAATTCGACGAAACCCACGATGAGGAAGGTCAGGCCGACGCCGGCCACCACGAGACGCGCGGCGATGAGGCGCTTGCGCTTCTCGGCCTCGCTCGGGCCCTGCGGGGCATCCGGTTGCTGCTGCTCGGGCGTCTGCCCGCTGTCGGTCACGGCCGGCTCTACTTCACCAGCGGAAACAGGATGGTCTCACGAATGCCGAGCCCGGTGAGTGCCATCAGCAGGCGGTCGACGCCCATGCCGAGGCCGCCGGAGGGGGGCATGCCGAACTCGAGCGCGCGCAGAAATTCTTCGTCGAGTCGCATGGCCTCATCGTCGCCCGCCGCACCCAGCTTGGCCTGCTCGATGAACCTCTCGCGCTGGATGACCGGGTCGACGAGCTCGGAGTACGCCGTGGCCAGCTCAAACCCGCGAATGTACAGATCCCACTTCTCGACGACACCCGCGATCGAGCGGTGCGCGCGCGTGAGTGGGCTGGTCTCGACCGGGAAGTCCATCACGAACGTGGGCGAGTCGAGCGAACCCTTCACGAAGTGCTCCCACAGCTCTTCGACGTACTTGCCGTGGTTCGGCAGGTGAACCTCGACACCTTCGCGCGCGGCGAGCGCCTTCAGCTCGTCGAGACTCGTCGCGGGTGTGATCGGGATGCCCGATGCCTCACTCAGCGATTCGTACATGCTGATGCGCTGCCACTGCCCACCGAGGTCGTACTCGGTGCCGTCGGCCCAGGTCACCACGTGCGAGCCGGCCACCGCGAGGGCGGCGTTCTGAATGAGCGTCTGGGTCAGCTCGGCCATGGTGTTGTAGTCGCCATAGGCCTCGTACGCCTCGAGCATCGCAAACTCGGGGCTGTGGGTGGAGTCCGCGCCTTCGTTGCGAAAATTGCGGTTGATTTCGAACACGCGGTCGATGCCGCCCACCACCGCGCGCTTCAGAAAGAGCTCGGGAGCGATGCGCAGGTACAGCTCGGTGTCGAAGGCGTTGCTCCAGGTGGAGAACGGTCGCGCAGCGGCGCCGCCGTGCATGGTCTGCAGCATGGGCGTCTCGACCTCGATGAACTCGCGGTCGGCGAACGTCTTGCGCATGCTGGCCACGGCGGCCGCGCGGGTGCGCACCATGACGCGGGCCTCATCGCGCACGATCAGGTCTAGGTAGCGGCTTCGCATACGGGTCTCTTCGCTGAGCTCACTGTGCAGGTTCGGCAACGGCAGCAGGGCCTTCGACGCGATCTGCCACTCGGCCACCATCACCGACAGCTCACCGCGGCGCGACGAGATGACCTCGCCGCTCACGAACAGGTGATCGCCCAGGTCGACGAAGTCTTTGAAGGCGGCCAGCGACTCGTCGCCGACGGCGGCCAGCGAGACCATGGCCTGGATGCGCGTTCCGTCGCCCGACTGCAGCGAGACGAAGCACAGCTTGCCGGTGTTGCGCAGGTGCACCACGCGCCCCGCGATACCGACGGTGTCGCCCGTTCTCTGGTCGGCCACGAGTTCGCCATACTGCGCGCGAACGACGGGGATGGTGGTGGTCACGGGAACAGAGACGGGGTACGCCTGAAGGCCCTGCTCGAGCATCCGTTCGCGCTTGGCCATGCGGATGACCTGCTGCTCGCTCGTCGCGGCAGCCTCGGCAGCGGCTTCTGCTTCTGCTTCTGCTGCGGCGTCACTCGGGTCGAACGGCTCGGCTGGTGTTTCGGTCATGCGGCGGGGCTCCTTGAAAGTCTCGCCCAGCTTACAAGCAGCGCACCGCGCGGCGTCTCAGCCGCCGAGGTAGACGAACTCGTTGTCGATGAGGCGGGTGGTGCCCACGCGGGCGGCCACCAATACCTGCGCCCGACCGTGGAAGTTGTCGTCGACCGGCAGGAAGGTGGCCGGGTTGACCACGCTCAGGTATTCGAGCGTGACGAGCGGCTGGCCCATGCTGGCCGCCTGCGCTGCCGCGATGAGCGAGTCGATTCCGCTGACGGCGGCCGACTCGGCCGCTTCGAGAACAGCCGAGAGCACGCGCGCCGCGACGCGCTCACGCTCGTCGAGGTACGTGTTGCGGCTCGAGAGCGCCAAGCCGTCGGTCTCACGAACGGTGTCGACGACCTCGACGGTGACGGGGATGTTCAGGTCGCGCACCATGCGGCTCACCACGAACACCTGCTGGCCGTCTTTCTGGCCGAACAGTACCGAGGTCGGCTGCACGATGTTCAGCAGCTTGTTGACCACGATGAGCACGCCGTCGAAGTGGCCAGCCCGGCTGCGGCCCTCGAGAAGGGTGCCCACGTGGCCGGCCGAGATCTTCGTCTGCGTGCGGCCCTCGGGGTACATCTCGGCTGCGGTGGGTGCGAAGACGATGGTGGGGCCGGTGCGATCGAGCGCGGCGAGGTCTGCGTCGAGCGTGCGGGGGTAGGTCTCAAGGTCTTCGCCCTCGCCGAACTGCAGCGGGTTGACGAAAATCGAGACGACCACGATATCGCCCACTTCACGGGCCCGGGTGACGAGGGCGAGGTGACCGTCGTGCAGTGCACCCATGGTGGGAACGAGTGCCACCGTCGGGTTCGTGACGCCGCGGAGGCGTGCATCGTCTTGCGCGAGCGCGATCTGCTCGCGCACCTCGGCGATGGTGACAGCGAGCGTCGGCACCGGTACTCCTTATATTGACGGCGCCGCCAGACAGGCCAAGCGCCGTGAAAAGGTTACTCGCTACTCGACCGGCAGAAAGACGTCATCGGGGCCGGCCGTGCGCTGCAGGGCATTCTCAACCGACGAACGGATGAGCGGGGCCAGCATCCGGCCGGGGCCCTCGACCCCAATAGAGGTGAGCATACCCGTGGCCTGCTCGACGATCGCACTCGAGAACGTGGTAGCCGTCTCGATCGCTTCGGCGTAGGCAGCCCGGTCGCTTTCAGAGATGACCACCGGCTCGCCGCCCATCTCGACCACGAGCGCCTGGCCGATGGGCAGCACGGGGCCCGGCGCGGTGACGGCGAAGTAGGTGCCAGAGAGGCGGGCGATGTCGATGCTCGACCCCGTGAAAGACATGGCGGGGTGAATCGCCAGCGGTATCGCCCCCGCCGCGAGCGCCGGCGCGAGCACCCCGAAGCCGAATTCGGCGGCGGTATGCATGACGAGCTGGCCCGGCTGCCAGGCTCCGGTTGCCGCGAGCCCACTGACCAGCGCGGCCAGTTGGTCGGAGGGCACCGCCAGCAGTACCAGCTCGCTTCGCTCGATCAGTTGCGGAATGTCGAGAATCGGAGCCCCCGGCAGCATGACCTCGGCCCGCTCGCGGCTCGCCTCCGACACCGCGCTCACGCCCACGATCGCGTGCCCGGCCCCGGCGAGCGCGGCCCCGAGCACCGGCCCCACGCACCCTGCGCCGATGATGCCGATGCCGAGCCGGCCCGAACGTTGTGGTGAGGTCATCGGTCGGTCTCCGGATGTTCGGGGGTGGGCAGAAGCGGCACGAGTGGATTGTCGTCGCTCGCGTGAAGCGCGGGGGTTGCCCGCCCGGCCCACCGATGCGAATCGTCGGCGCGGGCCGCCAGAACGGCGCCCGCCGACAGCTCGGTGAACGCCGCCACCGCCGCACGCCGGTCGATCACGCCGAGCTTCGCGCGCACGGGGCCCGCAATCGTGTTGAAGTCGAGCGCCGCGAGATCGAGCACCCGGCGAACCGGCCCCTGGGTCACGTGAAGGCTCTGCAACCGCGCCAACGGAACGACGCTCAGCCGCCGCCAGACGAACCCCGTGCGCAGCAGCACGGCATCCGGAGTCACCGCGAACCCCGTGCGCCGCCACGACAGCGGCCTCAGCCAGAAGCCGCGCGCCGGTGTCGAGCTGAAGCCCGCCCCGTGCCTGGCGGTCAGCCCGGCGAGCACGAGCCGCTGCAGCTGCTGCTGGTCGCTGGCATCGGTCGGCGAGGCCACCGCGAGGCCGGGCAGCAGCAGTCCGAGCACGCGTTCCACGTCGGCAACGCGCCCGACGGGCAGCAGCAGGGTGTGCGGCTGGCCAGCTCCACCGTGCGACGAGGCGTGGCCGGCACGGTTGATTCTGATCATCCACCAGCCCGCCGGGCGCCACAGAATCGGCTGCGTGACCTCGATGGCGTGAATGCGCCCGGGCGGCAGCGTGTCGTTGTTGATCGTGAACAGGCCGAAGCCCACCCGCACCCCGTCGGGCGTACCCGCAATGGAGTATCGCAGCGACTTCGTGAAACGCCTGCTGTAGTAGCCGAGCGAGCCGATGACGCTCGGCAGCAGCAGAAACAGAATGAACGTGTGGTGCGCGAAGACCGTCGACACAACGAGGGCCGCTATGACGAGCAGCAGTACCACAGTGAATTCGCTCAGCACGAGCGAGCCGATCAGCCGCAGTGGGGTGATCTTCACCACCGACTCTGGCGGGGCAGCATCGGGGTCGAGTTCGGGGGCCAGAAATTCGCCGAGCCGCCGGTTCAGGATGCCCGGTCGGGGTTCGGGGGAACCGAAATCGCTGGCGTCGCCGACGGTGGCACCCACCCCAGCGTCGTCAGCCGCCTGTGCCGCGGCCCGCGCCTCTGATTCCAGCACCCCCGACGCCCGCCGCAGTATCTCGCGGCGCAGCTCGTCGACCTGGCTCGAACCCAGGTAGGCAAGCTCGACCTTCGCGTCTTGCCCCGCCACCGTCAGCTCGATACGGGCGGCACCGAACAGGCGAGCGAACAGCGGACGAGTGATGTGGATGCCCTGAATGCGGTCGAGCCGCGCCTGCCTGTTGTGGCGAAAGAGCACTCCGCTCTTCACTTCGACCGCGTCGCTGCCGATGCGAAAACTGTGCATGCGCCAGGCCAGCGCGAAGGCGGCGATCGCTACGAGAATGACGCCGAAGATGATGAGAATGGCGATGCCGGTCTGGCCGTGGCTGTACACCAGCGAGACGATGTCGCCGTTGTCGCCGGGGTTGCCGCGGCCGCCCTGGCCGCCTCCGCCGCTTCCGCCCCCACCGCCGTCGCCCGGGCCCGGCCCGGTGGGAATGAACAGCTCGACGAGCCGTTCGCGCAGGTTCGTCAGAATGAAGGCGAGCACCGCCACCAGCACGAACCCGCCTTTGAGCAGCGGTGACGCCCAGTGCAGGCGGTGCCATTCGCCGTCGGCGAGGTGCGCCGCGACAGGCGGCAGCGACGGTGGCATGGAGGACGGCAGGCCCGGCGCACCCGGCATGTCCGGCGCCGTCTCGCCGCTCGCCGTCTCGCCGCTCACCGTCACAGCCCGGTGCGGCGCGCCTCGGCCAGCCCGATCAGCTGGTCGCGCAGCGCGTCGGCTTCGGCCTCGGGCAGCCCCGGAATCGCCACACCGCTGGTGGCCGCCGCCGTGACGAACTTGAGGTCGCTGAGCCCGAGGGCCCGCCCAAGCGGCCCGCGGTTGATGTCGATGAGCTGCATGCGCCCGTACGGCACGGCCACGATGCGAAGAAACATGATTCCGCGACGAAAGAGCAGGTCGTCGTCGCGCAACTGGTATCCGATCGCGCGGGCCCGGCGCGGCGCCACGATGAGCAGCACGATCATGATGGCAATGGATGCGCCGAGCATCCACCAGCCGAACCAGGCCCGCACCACCAGAATGAAGAACACACTCACGGCCGCCAGTACGACGCCTGTGATGATGGAGGCGGCGATCTCAACGGCCACGTACTTGGGGCTGACCCGGCGCCACTGGGTGCCGTACGACAGCCGGTGCGAATCGGGTGCGGGGTTCACGGGCGGCTAGCCCAACCGGCGGTCGGGGGCATTGACCGGATGATCGGGGTCGCCGTCATCGGGCGGCAAGGTGCACAGCTTCTCTGCCACGAGGCCGCACGCGAGCAGTATCGCGCCCGCAATCGCCGCAGCGAAACTCAGCCACAGTGACGAGACAGCCGGAACCACGGCCCGCGACAGCAGGTACACCACGACGCCGACGCCGAGGCCGGCGATCAGGGCGCCCACGAGACTCGATGCCTTCGCGAGCACCACCGTGCGCATGGCGCGGAACGGATTGATGGGGGCCTGGTTCGTGCCGCGGATGGCCCGCGCAATGGGCACCGCCAGCGTCACGACGATGGCCCCCGCCGCGACCAGCGTGATCGAGAGCGAGAGCGGCAGAGCGATGATGGGCCGGCCAGCCGAGGCGAGGCCGACTTCGATGAAGAACCCCACAAAGGCTCCGCCGATGACCAGCAGAACCAGAGTGATCGGGCGTGTTCGCTTCATTTCTCCCACTTCGCGTACAGTCTCGGGCTCTCGTCGGTCGTGGCAGGCAGCGCCGCCAGCAGTGCGGCGATTGGGCCGTGGCCCGGGAGCTCGGCCGCAGGTTCGATCTCGTGCCACGGCACCAGCACGAATGCACGCTCGAATGCCAGCGGATGCGGCAGGGTCAGCGTCTCGTCGTGCTGCTGCAGGCCTGCGAACGTGACGATGTCGAGGTCGAGCGTTCGGTCGCCCCAGTGTTCTTCGCGAACCCGGTCGTGCGCGAGTTCGATGGCCTGCAGGGCAACCAGCAGCTCACGCGGCGGCAGCGCCGACCGCACGAGGGCCACGGCGTTGAGGTAGCTGGGCGCGTCGAGGTCGACACCGTCGGGCTTCAGAGCGTCGGTCTCGTAGAGGCTCGAGACGGCGTCGACAATGACTCCGTCGACCGCATCGATCTCCCGCACGGCATCCCGCAGTGTCTGCTCGCGCTCACCGAGGTTGCTGCCGAGCGCGACCACGGCGGGAAGAGTGACCCGCAGCTTCTCCTGCCTCACGCCCGCCTCCGGGTGATGGTGATCGAGACGTCGGTGAACGGCACCTCGATGGGGGCTTCGGGCTTGTGCACGGTGACGCGCACCCGCTCAGCCACTTCGTGCGCCAGCACGACACGGGCGACCCGCTCGGCGAGCGTCTCGATGAGGTCGACGGGTTCGCCGGCTACCGCATCCGCGATCTCGTTCGACAGCACCCCGTAGTGCAGGGTCTGGTCGAGGTCATCATCGGCGGCGGCGGCCGCGGTGTTCAGCCACGCCGTGACGTCGATGACGAACGGCTGGCCGTCACGGCGCTCGAAGTCGAACACTCCGTGGTTGGCCTGAACGGTGAGCCCGGTGATGGTGATGGCATCGGGGCCGTCGGGTACGAGGGCGAGTGCGACCGTTGGAGTCGACTGGTCGGTCATCGTTCTGCCCCCTTCTTCCAGGCTTCTGCCACGGCGAGCGCGGCTTTGGTGGTCTCGACATCGTGCACCCGCACGGCCCATGCGCCTGCCTGGGCCGCCAGGGCGGCGGTGACAGCCGAAGGAAAGTCACGGGCATCCATCGTCGCACCCGCCGGCAGCAGCTCGCCGATGAAACGCTTGCGCGACGCACCCACCACCAGCGGCAGGCCGAAGGCGGTGAACACGTCGAGGTGGGCCAGCAGCTTCCAGTTGTGGTCGGAGTTCTTCGCAAAACCAAGGCCGGGGTCGACCAGCAGCCGGGCGGGGTCGACGCCGCGCACCACGAGTTCGGCGACGCGGTACTCGAGCTCACGGCGAACGTCGTTCACCACGTTGTCGTACACCGCCGCCGAGTTCATCGAGTCACTGTGGCCGCGCCAGTGCGACACGAGAAACGCCACGTCGAGGTCGATGACGGCTGCCGCCATACCCTCGTCGCTCAGGCCACCCGACACATCGTTCACGATGATGGCGCCCGCTTCGACCGCGGCGCGCGCTGTCGACGAATTCATCGTGTCGATGCTCATCGCGATTCCGCTGCGGGCCAGCTCCCGGATGACCGGCAGAACCCGCGCCTGCTCTTCGGCCACGGGCACTCGCCTGGCGCCGGGCCTCGTCGACTCGCCACCCACGTCAATGAGGTCTGCTCCCGCTGCAGCCAGCTCGAGCCCGTGTGCGACGGCCGCCTCGGATCTCAGCCATCGCCCGCCGTCGCTGAACGAGTCGCTCGTCACGTTGAGCACACCCATGATGAGCGTGCGACCCTTCGGCAGCCCCGCGTAGGTGGCGGGCGTCACGTCGGCCGCGGGCCTCCGTCGGCGCGACAGCCCTGCTCCGAGGTCGCTCACAGCGCGGCCTCGTGGCCCGTGGCGCCGGCCTTCGTGGGCTCGTCGGCGGCCCGGTTCGCGGCGGGGGCCTCCGCGACCGCGCTGCCCGTGGTGCCGGCAGTCGGCTGCCCGATGAGAGTCATGAGTTCAGCGCGCGCGGCTGGCTCACTGAGAGAGCCGCGACTCGCGACCGTCACGGTGGTGCTGCCGACCTGGCGGGGGCCGCGAAGAGTTACGCAGCCGTGCGATGCCTCGAGAACGACGAGAACGCCGGTGGCATCGAGGCCGTCGGCGATGGTGTCGGCAAGCTGCTCGCCGAGGCGCTCCTGCAGCTGCGGGCGCGACGCGAGCGCGTCGACCACGGCGGGCAGGCGGCCGAGGCCGATGAGCCTGTCGGTCGGCACGTACGCGATGTGCGCCAGGCCCTCGAACGGCAGCAGGTGGTGCTCACAGACCGACCGGAACGTGATGCCCCGCATGAGCACAGGCTCCCGCGGGGCGGCCTCGTCGAACGCGAACGTCTCACCCAGGAGGGCGCGAGCATCGACCCCGACCCCGGAGAAGAACTCGGAGTAGGCCTCGGCGACACGCCGCGGGGTACTGCCGAGCCCTTCCCTGGTCGGGTCTTCGCCGATCGCCTCGAGAATCTCGAGTACGGCGGCTTCGATTCGTGCTCTGTCTACCACTGTTCGATGGAGTTCACTGGAGCCGACAGGCTCAAGCGGTGGCGGGGCGGGGCGGGGCCTGGGGAGCGCGCTTCGGCTTCAACTCGGGCTCTGGCTCGCTCGTGATACCGCCGTCGGTGGCACCCAGGTCGATCGGAGCCTTGGCGGCCCGGTAGTCGATGGGCGGAATCGAGGAGACCGGGCGCTTCTGGCTCGACAGCCACTGGGGGCGAGGAGGCAGGTGGCGCACGTCTTTGAAGATCTCGGCCAGCTGGTGCTGGTCGAGCGTCTCGTGTTCGAGCAGCTCCGTGGCCAGATGATCGAGGATGTCGCGGTTGTCGTTCAACACCGACCATGCCTCGTCGTGCGCCGCCTCGATGAGCTGGCGCACCTCGTTGTCGACCTGCTGGGCGAGGTTGTCGCTGTAGTCGCGTTCGTGGCCCATGTTGCGGCCGAGGAACATCTCACCCGACGCACTGCCGAGCTTGACGGCACCCACGTTCGACGACATGCCGTAGTCGGTGACCATCTTGCGGGCCGTGTCAGTGGCCTTCTCGATGTCGTTCGACGCACCCGTGGTGGGGTCGTGGAAGACGACCTCTTCGGCAACCCGGCCACCCATGGCGTAGGCCAGCTGGTCGAGCAGTTCGTTGCGCGAGATGGAGTACCGGTCTTCGAGCGGCAGCACCATCGTGTAGCCGAGCGCACGACCGCGCGGAAGAATGGTGATCTTCGTGACGGGGTCGGTGTGGTTCATCGCGGTGGCGACCAGCGCGTGCCCACCCTCGTGGTAGGCGGTCACGAGCTTCTCGTGGTCGCGCATGATGCGGGTGCGGCGCTGCGGGCCGGCCATGACACGGTCGACGGCCTCATCGAGAGCACGGTTGTCGATCAGCTGCGCATTCGAGCGGGCGGTGAGAAGCGCTGCCTCGTTCAAAACGTTGGCCAGGTCGGCACCGGTGAACCCGGGGGTCTTGCGGGCGAGAACCTCGAGGTCGACACCGGCAGCCAGGGGCTTGCCTCGGCCGTGAACCTCGAGAATCTGCTTGCGACCCTGCAGGTCGGGAGCATCGACGCCGATCTGGCGGTCGAAGCGGCCCGGGCGAAGAAGCGCGGGGTCGAGAATGTCGGGGCGGTTCGTCGCCGCGATGAGAATGACGTTCGTCTTCACGTCGAAGCCGTCCATCTCGACCAGCAGCTGGTTGAGGGTCTGCTCGCGCTCGTCGTGGCCGCCGCCCATACCGGCACCGCGGTGACGGCCCACGGCATCGATCTCGTCGATGAAGATGATGGCGGGCGAATTCTGCTTGGCCTGTTCGAACAGGTCACGCACACGGCTCGCGCCGACACCGACGAACATCTCGACGAAGTCAGAACCCGAGATGGAGTAGAACGGAACGCCGGCTTCACCTGCGACCGCACGGGCCAGCAGGGTCTTGCCCGTACCGGGAGCGCCGTAGAGCAGAACGCCCTTCGGGATGCGCGCTCCGACCGCCAGGAACTTCGACGGGTCTTTCAGGAAGTCTTTGATCTCTTCGAGCTCTTCGATGGCCTCGTCGTTGCCCGCGACATCGGCGAAGGTGACCTTCGGGGTGTCTTTCGAGACGAGTTTGGCCTTCGACTTGCCGAACTGCATGACCTTGTTGCCGCCGCCCTGCATGCCGGAGAGCATCAGCCAGAAGAACGCACCGATCAGAATGACGGGCAACAGAATGCCGAGCAGCGACAGGAACCAGTTCGTCTGCGGAACCTGGTCGTTGAAGCCGTCAGTGGGTGCTGCAGACGTGACGGCGTCGATCACCTCGGTGCCGCGCGGTGCGACGTAGTAGAACTGCACCTTCGACCCGTATTTGGCGTCGGCCGACGCGAGGGTCAGGTCGACGCGCTGTTCGCCGTCGATGATGAGGGCCTGTGAGACCTTGCCATCTTTCAAGAACTGCAGACCCTGCTGGGTCGACACCTGCTGGAACCCCGAACCGGTGATCAGGCCGAAGCCGATCCACAGTGCGATGGCACCAAGAATGATGTAGGGAATCGGAGACCGGAAAATGCGTCTCAGGCTCATGTCTCTTTTTGGTTCTTGCGGCAAAACCGGCACCCTTCTGGTCACCCAACTACTGGTTCAGAGTACCCGTCGCACACTGGGCGTGCCCTGCGTGTTCCCCGTGGGCTTAACTTGCGCGCGCTCTGAGGCCGACAGCCGGCATGATCACTCCGTCTATCAGCGAAATCAGGAACTCGCGGTCGACCGGCTTCTTCAGAATGAGCGTGCGGTACGACGCCATCGACGGGCTGATCAGGGCGAGGGCCTCAATGTCGCTCTCTGGCGAGATCTCGCCGCGATCGATCGCTCTCTGCATCAGAACTCGGTTGACGGATGCCCGGGGCTCGATGATCGCGGCATTGGCCGCATCGGCGAGGTCGGGTTGTCTCGACAGCATCGAGATCAACCCTGCCATCACCTTCATCTTCTTCTCTGCATCGACGATGGAGTGCGGCTTGATCAGCGCGACCAGATCGCCCCGGAGTGTTCCCGTGTCAGGCAGATCGTCGAGACTGTACGCGCCCTTCTTCATGCACGCGACCGCGTCGATGACCAGTTCGGCCTTCGAGGGCCAGCGCCGGTAGAGCGTCGCTTTGCCGGCCTTCGCTCGGGCGGCGACCATGTCGATGGTCATGCCGTCGTAACCGGTTTCGGCGAGAACCTCGAGCGCAGCATCCAGAATGTCGGCATCGCGGGAATGATCTCGCTTGCGCCCGAGTTTAGGAGTGGAGAGGTCGATCTGCGTCATCGCGTTTCTTCCTTTCGATTGAGTGTGTGACAGCCAAATGTTACTGTCGGATTAAATACTAGCAATTCAGAAACTGTTAAGTTCCGAAACTGCTCAGTACCGTATATAGTCGGTGACATGTCACAGACTTCTCCCGCTGCAACCGCAGCCTCTTCGCGCCGCTGGCTCACGCTCGCCATCGTCGCACTCGCCCAGCTCATGGTGGTGCTCGACGCTACCGTCGTGAACATCGCCCTTCCCGCCGCCCAGGCCGACCTCGGCTTCTCGAACGGCGACCGCCAATGGGTCGTCACCGCCTACTCGTTGGCGTTCGGCTCGCTGCTGCTGCTCGGCGGCCGCGTCTCCGATCTCATCGGTCGCAAGCCCACGTTCATCATCGGTCTGATCGGCTTCGCCGCCGCATCCGCCCTCGGTGGCGCTGCCGACAGCTTCGGCACGCTCGTCGCCGCCCGCGCACTGCAGGGGCTCTTCGGTGCACTGCTCGCTCCCACGGCCCTGGCCGTTCTGACCACCACGTTCACCATTCCGAAGGAGCGCTCGCGCGCATTCGGCGTGTTCGGCGCGATCGCCGGTGCCGGTGGCGCCGTGGGGCTGCTGCTCGGCGGGTACCTCACCCAAGACTTCAGCTGGCGCTGGAACCTCTACATCAACGTGTTCTTCGCCATCATCGCGGTCATCGGTGCGATCATCTTCGTACCGACCATCAAGCGCACAACCGAGCGCCCCAAGCTCGACATCCCCGGCACGATCATGGTGTCGGCCGCTCTGTTCTCGCTCGTCTACGGGTTCTCGAACGCCGAGACGAACGGCTGGGGCGACTTCTTCACCTGGGGGCTCCTCGTAGCGAGCGGCATTCTGTTCATCGCGTTCGTTCTCTGGCAGCGCCGCGCGCAGCACCCGCTGCTTCCCCTCGCGATCATTCTGAACCGCAACCGCGGCGCAGCGTACCTGTCGGTGTTCATCGCAGGCTCGGGCATGTTCGCCGTGTTCCTGTTCCTCACGTACTTCCTGCAGACGTCGCTGAACTTCAGCCCCATCACCACGGGCCTGTCGTTCCTGCCGATGATCGCCTGCCTCGTGCTGGCTGCCCAGCTCGGCACGAACATCTTTGTTCCGCGCTTCGGGCCGAAGGTCATGGTGCCGACCGGCATGCTCATGGCATCGGCGGCGCTGCTCTGGATGACGAGGCTCGACCTGTCGAGCACGTACGCCGCGAACATCCTGCCGCCCCTCATGCTCATGGGGCTCGCGATGGGAACGATCATGCCCGCCGCGATGCAGACCGCGACGCTCGGCGTCGACCGCCAGTTCGCCGGCGTGGCCTCGGCCATGGTGAACACCTCGCAGCAGGTCGGTGGCTCAATCAGCACCGCGCTGCTGAACACCCTCGTCGCCACCGCTGTGACGAACTACATCGCATCGAACCTGCCGGCCTCCCCCGCCGTCGCAGCGCAGGCTGCCGTGAACGGCTACGCTCTGGCGTACGCCTGCGCCTCAGGCCTGTTCTTTGCCGGTGCTGTCATGGCTGCGCTGCTCTTCAAGCGCAAGGCCACGGTTCAGGCCACGGCCCACGCGGCTCACGCCCAGGCTGAGAAGCACGCCGAGAACGACCGCATCGCTGAGGCGGCCGCCGTCTAACCGGCCCGGGTCGGGCTCCGCGCCCGGCCCCCGCCGCCCGCGCGCCCGCAACGCAAACGTGGAGTCGTTTTGCGCCCCAACCGTGAGGTTTTAGGGCGGAAAACGACTCCACGTTTGTCGTTGAGGGGCCAGACCCGTCAGGTCAGGCGTACACGTGCGGGGCGAGCACGCCGATGTCTTTGAGGTTGCGGTACTTCTCGGCGTAGTCGAGGCCGTAGCCCACCACGAAGTCGTTGGGAATGTCGAAGCCCACGTAACGCACGTCGAGCTCGATGCGCACGGCGTCGGGCTTTCGCAGCAGCGCGCACACCTCCACCGACTTCGGGCCGCGCGAACGCAGGTTGCCAAGCAGCCACGAGAGCGTCAACCCCGAGTCGATGATGTCTTCGACGATGAGAACCGTGCGCCCCTCGAGCTCGGAGTCGAGGTCTTTCAGAATGCGCACCACCCCGCTCGACTGGGTGCTGGTGCCATACGAGCTGACGGCCATCCAGTCCATCGTCACCGGCAGGTGCAGCTCGCGGGCCAGGTCGGCCATGACCATGACGGCGCCCTTCAGCACGCCGACGAGCAGCACGTCTTGGCCCGCATAGTCGGCCTCGATGCGCCTCGCCAGTTCGGCGATCTTGGTGCGGATCTCAGCCTCAGTGATCAGAATCTGTGACAGGTCGGCTGAGACATCGAGTGAATCCATGCCCGTCAGCCTAGCGAACGCGAGCGAAGACGAGGGCGGCTGAAACCCGGGTGACGCGGATGCCCGGCAGATCCACACCCGCTTGACCCCGCCACCCGGTCACGAGCCGCAGCACGGCGAGCGTGTGCGCCCGGCTGAGGCTCACGCCGAACTCCGCCAGCACGACGAACCGCACGATGCGCTGCGCGAGTGCCGCCGGGTTCGAGGCCAGGCCGTGCACGTCGAGGGCGATGCCAGCCTCAGCGTGTTCGACGATCTCGGCAGCCCATTCGGCGGCCAGGGCATCCAGCGCCTCGGCGTCTTCGCGCAGCTGCTCGGCCGTGCGTACGAGCGCCTCGGCGATGCCAGGGCCGAGCTCTGCCTCGAGCATCGGCAGCACGGTTGAGCGCACCCGCACGCGGGTGAACACCGGGTCGAGGTTCTGCGGGTCATGCCACGCCTCGAGCCCCGACCCGGGCCCGAGGTCGGCGAGCGAGTCGTGCAGCGTCTGGCGCCGGATGCCCAGCAGCGGCCGCAGGTACACCCCGTTCACCGGGCTCATGCCCGACAGGCTCGTCGGCCCGGAGCCCCGCGCCAGCCCCAGCAGCACCGTCTCGGCCTGGTCATCGAGCGTGTGGGCGAGCATGATGCCCACGGCGTTCGTGCTCGCCTGTGCGCGTTCGAAGGCCGCGTATCGCGCTGCGCGGGCGGCGGCTTCGGGGCCGCCGGCGCCGCCAGCTGTGGTGCTCGCCACCATGCTCGGTGTTCCCTCGCCGGCAACGTCACCGCTCTTCGCATCGCGCACCGCAGCACTACCCGCCGCACCTCTTGGCGCGCCGTGCGCTGCTCCGCCGACCTCGACACGCTCGACCAGAACCGGGTCGAGGCCGAGCGCGCGGGCCTGGGCGGCTGCGCGGGCGGTGACCTCGGCCGAGCCCGCCTGCAGCCCGTGGTCGACCAGCACGGCGCCCGCGCGAAAGCCGGCGCGGGGCGCCTCGAACGCGAGGGCCGCTGCCAGAGCGAGGGAATCGGGGCCACCGCTCAGGGCGACGAGCACGAGGGGGGCATCCCGAGCCGGCAGCGACGACTGCTGCTGCGGCTGCATCGACAGCGGTGAAAGCTGAACAAGCGCCTCCCGCACGGCCCGGCGCACATCGGCCATCGCCGGGGTCAGGCGGGGGCGGCGTTCGTTCGGGTGCATCCAGTAACGTTATTGCAGTTTGAGCACACTATAAGAAGGAGCAGTTTCGTCATGGTCAGCTACGACGCCGTCATCGAGATTCCCAAAGGCAGCCGCAACAAGTACGAAGTCGACCACGAAACCGGCCGCGTGTACCTCGACCGCGTGCTCTTCACCACGTTCGTCTACCCCACCGACTACGGATTCTTCGAGAACACCCTCGGCCTCGACGGCGACCCTGTCGACGTGCTCGTGCTGCTCGAGTACCCCGTGTACCCGGGCGTGGGCGTCAAGGTGCGCCCCGTCGGCGTGTTCAACATGAGCGACGAGGCCGGAATCGACTCGAAAGTCATCGCCGTTCCCGCGAAAGACCCGCGCTGGGCGCACATCGTCGACGTCGACGACATTCCGCAGCAGCTCCGCAACGAGATCGAGCACTTCTTCGAGCACTACAAAGACCTCGAACCCGGCAAATGGGTGAAGACCGAAGGCTGGGGTTCGGCCGCCGACGCCGAGCAGATCATCGAGAACGGCATCACCAAGCTGGCCGCCGAGGGCGCGCACTAGCTTCACGTCTGTTTCACTGGGCCGGCTCCGGATGCTCGGGGCCGGCCTTCTGCGTGCCCGGGCGGTTGGCGCGGACTGGCGCGCTCGCGGCCCGGCGTGCTCGCGGCCCGGCGTGCTCGCGGACTGGCGCGCTCGCGGTCTGGCCCCTCTCGGTTGATTGACCAATGGGCGGCCCTCGTTCAAACCGTCGCCCTATATGCGGAGGTTTGAACGAGGGCCGCCGATTCCGTTGTCCCGCCCCGCGCCGGGCAGACCGCCTAGAAGCCGGCGCCGAACTGCGCCAGAACGGCGCGCGGGTTCTGGGCCGTGCCGTTGAGGCGGGTCTCGAAGTGCACGTGGCATCCGGTCGACGCGCCCGTGGTTCCCGCCTTCGCGATGAGCTGGCCCTCGGCCACAGCCCAGCCCGAGCGCACGACCAGCGAGGTGTTGTGGCCGTAGACGGTGGTGCGGCCGCCGCCGTGGTTGATCGTCACGGCATTGCCGAGGCCGCCGTTCGAACCGGCGAACGTCACGGTGCCGGCCGATGCCGCGTAGACGTTGGCTCCGCAGGTTCCGCCCGGGCTCACCAGGTCGATGCCCGCGTGCAGTCGCCACACGGCGTCGATCGGATGAAACCTGTTGCCGAACTCATCTGACACCCGCGCGTTCGGGAGCGGGGAGTTCCAGACCTGGGTGCCGGGGCCGCTGATGCCCGAGCCCGAGCCGCCGGCGGCGCCGCCGCTACCGTTACCGTTACCGCCGCCGTTTCCGTTACCGTTACCGCCGCCACTGGCAGCAGCAGCCCGCGCAGCCTCGGCCGCCGCCCGCGCCTCCCGCTCGGCCCGCGCCGCCGCCGCCAGCGACCGTTCCGCCGCGATACGCAGCTCGCCCAGCGCTGCCTCGGCCGACTTCGCACCCAGCAGTTCGCTCTGAACCACCCCGGCGTCGAACGCAATCTGGGCGGTCTCGTACTCCGCACCCCGCTGGTCGGCCAGCGCGCGGGCTGCCGTCGATTCGGTCTCGAGGCCCGCAATCAGGCTCCGGATGCTCGCGATCTCACCCTCTTTCGTAGCCTCATTCGACCGAGCTTCGAGCACGTCTTCCCAGCTCGGGTACTCGACCGCGTGCGCCGCCTCTGGAGCGAGCCCCTCGCCCATCACCAGCGCCAGGCTGAGTACGGCTGCTCGCAGCAGCTGGCGCGAACGGTGCGCGAGCCGGGGCCGGCGCGGCGCGTTCTCGGGGGCTCCGGCAGCATCGGGGTCGGTCGCGGGAGCGGTGTCAGTCGCGATAGCGGCGGCATTTGCTTGGTTCATCAGCAGATTTCCTGTCAGCAGCTGGCCACAGGCATCCAGATCGCCCGGTCTGTTCCGGCCAATCTAACGGCCCTTTCGCCCCGCTCCCGAGCCCACGCCGCCCGGCGCCGACTGCACAGACGCCGCACAGATTCGACGGATTCGACGCCGGGCCTCGAGGTGTGGCATACTCGTTGAGTTGTCAAAACGGCCCCATCGTTTAGCGGCCTAGGACGCTGCCCTTTCACGGCAGTAGCACGGGTTCGAATCCCGTTGGGGTCACCGTTAGCTAACGATGTGTTGGCTAACGCGATGTTAGCTAACGATGTGATTTGCTTGCGCAAATCGGGTCGGGCGGCAATGTACGGCCGAGTTGCGAAAATCACGAAGCGCAATTCAGGTATAGTAAATGCGGTTCACAATTTCATAAGTTTGGCCCTGTAGCGCAGTTGGTTAGCGCGCCGCCCTGTCACGGCGGAGGTCGCCGGTTCAAGTCCGGTCAGGGTCGCAAAGGTCGTCTCACCCTTCCTTCGGGAAGGGTTTTTCGGCCTCTGGAGGGGCTCGCCCCTTCGGCTCTGTAGCTCAGTTGGTAGAGCGTTCGACTGAAAATCGAAAGGTCACCGGATCGACGCCGGTCGGAGCCACTGCCTTACTTCCCGGCTTCTACGGGGAGTAAGGCTTATTTTTTTCAGCCTGAACGGTCACTTATGGTGAATTCACCCCCGTTTGGTGACCTTGTCGATTTCCGTACAGCTGCGACAAGGCAGCCGCTCCACGCCGGGCCGCATCTGCGCGAGTATTTGCATACATTTGAGTGACGGCGAGACTGCTGTGGCCGAGAATGGCCTGCACGTCGGGCGCAGACACTCCGGCGCGGAAAAGCATTACAGCGCTCGTGTGACGCAAGTCGTGCCAATGCAAAGCAGGCTCGTTGATCGGAAATGTCTTGATTTGATCGCGAATGCGAAACCAGTCCAGGGCCCGCGAGAGATTCTTCGAATTGATCGTTCCGCCGCGAGGTCCGGGGAAAAGCAAGTCATGTTCTTGGCGACCTACTCGAGCTGCCAAAATTACTGGCAGTAGAGGTTCTGCCAGAGGTACAGTCCGAACGCGACGACCCTTCGTTGGCCCAACGACCATTTCGCCATGTAGGCCAGCCGAGGCGGAACGTCGGATACTGATGGTCCGGTCTTCAATGTCGACGTCAGAGCACCTCATTCCGGCTATTTCGCCGAGTCGACCGCCGGTGTATAGGAGGGCGAGGACAAACCGTCGGTAATGACCGGCGGCGGGCAGAATGGTAAGCAGACGATCGACCTCTTCGAGCGTCAGTGACCGGGCCGTCAAGTCGTTTTGCTGTACCCGTGGACGATCAACGCCGATGCATGGGTTCGATGTTATGACTCCGCCTTTAACTGCGACCTTGCAGATTGCTGAGAGCATTGAGAGGGCGTCGATCCGGGTTGAAAAGCTACCGGACCACTCAGCAAAGCCGAGTTCAACGTCCAGTGTGGTGATTGACTCGATTTGGCGCGCGCCGAAATAGGGAAGTACACGATGACGCCAAGCGACCATGTAGCTGCGGCCAGTTCCGGGGCTGACCTTGCTGAGGATGAGCGCGTGATAGCGCTCGAAGACTTCGGACACAGACGTCATCTTCAGACACCTCCTTCCTTCTTGTTGACTCGAAGCGGTCCTCCGGTGTGCCGTTCCGCACTGGCTTGACGAGCCGTTCGCCCCCACGGGTGCGCACAACTCGCCTTCGCCCGCACGGAACGGCACACCGAGGTTGACTCTGTTATGGATGATCCTTAAACGGAGGATCCAACAGGTTTAGGACCGCGAGGTCTGGGTACGCCTGCCCAACCACGACGTCAATTCCAGTCAATCGAACGAGTTCGTCGGTCTTATCGACGAAGTCGTCAACCGTCTGACTTGGGCGAGGCGCAACTGTCAGTGAATATCCAAATATCGAGGTGCCTGAGAGGCGGATGATACGAGGAGTTTCACCGTCGATTGAGAGACCCGCGTCGTGACTAATTTGGCTCCAGGAGCGCACGACGAAACGAAACCGTCGTCTTGAGCTGGCGGGGTGCCAGGTCCCCGCTGCTTCTCGGGCGGCTTCAGTGGCGCGCAGCCATTCTCTAAGGCTGATGAACTCGTCACGATCGGCGAATTTCATCACTTGGTGGCCGAGGAAAATGAGTCGAGGAACACTGTCACGCTGAGGTCGAATGCGTCCCGCTGATTCCTCACTCGAAGTTCGGCGAAGTCTCCCGCGCCCGTGAGAACCATCCCCAAAGGCACCATTTCGGGCAGGAGCTGCGGAGTTTCTATAGAGACATCGCCGATACGAACGCCGTTGAGCGCGACTCCGGCTGTGAATTTATAGAGCGCTCGCCCTTTCGCGTCCAATTTCGGACTCGAGGTAATTTTCTTGTCCACATACAAGAACAAGCGGCGCGACTCGGACGACGGTGAGAAGCTCACCGTCCCTGGAATGAGTCCAATGTTCAGATTTCCAGCCATTTTGATGCCTCCTAGTATTGTCAGACCTAGCCGACATCTCGGCGACTAGCTCCGTTTCTGTTCGATTTGCAACACCAGTATTGCATACGAAACGCAATTTACGTTGCGAACGATAGATTTTGCAGAAATGGCAAGGCTTGATGTAGCGATTGCAATGCTTTAGGCTCGTTTGCGTGAGTAGCCAGGAGAGCACAGGTCGGTTTGTGGAAGAAGTGGTTCCACTCGTCCGAGAACATCTCGCATCCTTAGTTCGCGCGGACGAGTGGTCCGAGATAGCGATTGAAGCAACGGACCCGGTAACCCAAGCGAGCGGCAACGAGCTCTATGTACTCAAAGCCCTTCGCGATCTTGCAGAAATTCGGGACGTGTGCGACAAGGCCATTCGAGGCATCGTGCTCGAATCCATGGAACGCTTCCCGTCGGCTCCTTCCGCCAGACAGCTCGCCGAAGCGGCCAAATTGGCCACGTCCACAGTCACCCGCTGGCAGAAAACATCCGTGTGACCGAGGCAGGTCTCCCGAAATC
Source organism: Subtercola sp. RTI3 (assembly GCF_035018625.1). Classification (NCBI taxonomy): domain Bacteria; kingdom Bacillati; phylum Actinomycetota; class Actinomycetes; order Micrococcales; family Microbacteriaceae; genus Subtercola; species Subtercola sp. RTI3. The sequence continues at coordinate 65,664 of NZ_JASJXO010000011.1, forward strand.
TTCTTTACAAGATCAAGAAAGGCGTTGACGCGAGCATTCAGTTGATTCCGAACGTTGTTTGCGCGGAGTGGCTAGCGAGCTGACACTTATTTGTCGCCGCTAGACTCGATCCCATTGCGGAATTGAAGTACGTCCAAATCGGCCGAGTGGACCGCAAACGATGTGCGCGCTGAATTTGTCGCCGAAGTAAGGGTGTATTCGTGCTTGAAAAAGCTACCGACATGTGGGTCTTTAACGAGTTCATCAGCAAGGGATATATCAACGCCTCATTCGCGCCGGTTAATCCGAAGGTCCGAGTGTGGGCCGAAAAGTCTTCTGTCGAGTCCATCAATGAGCTGTTGTCGATTGCGAGCAAACGGCTGACTGGCAATCCGGGCAGGCCCGAATTCATCGTTTACGACGAAGACGCCGAGCTCGTCATTCTGGTCGAAAACAAGAAAGACGTCTCAAAGCACATTTATGAGGCCGACATCAACAGCAAGGTCGATGAGTACGCGGTTAATGGCGTCCTCTGGTACGCCAGCTTTTTGAAAGACAGCTTCAACGTAATTGCGATCGCGTGTTCGGGAACAGATCCTCTCACCCGCAAGATAGACACGTTCGGCTGGAAGCGCGGCGTTGAGACGTTTGCGAACCTGAACGTGCATCAGATAAACCGCATTGATGAATATCGCGAATTTCTTGTTGAGTCTGCGAAGGGGAGCACCCTTGCGAGTCAGGCAAGACTCCTCGCCTCCGCTAAGAACATCAACGAGTACATGCATGGCGAAATGAACGTGATCGAACACAATCGCCTCTACGTACTGGGAGCAGTGCTGTTTGCGCTTGAAGACCCTGTATTCAAAACGGCCTACTCGCAGTACAACGGAAATCAGGACATTGCGGATGTGCTCTGGCAGACGCTAGAGCGGAGAATCAAAGGCTCAGTTGTAGCGGATAAGGATCTCCTCATTGCAGAGCTGAGGCCGACGATCTTGTCTCTCCGAGGACAGGAGAAGCAAGGTTTGCGGGGCCGCTATGCCAAAGGTACATTGCACAAGCTGATCTCTGACATCGACCGACTTCTTTTCGAGCACTACGAGGACAGCGAACTAGACCTCATTTCGCTGTTCTTCAACGTGTTCCTGACGTACTCGACAAAGGGTGGCTCCGACCTGGGGATAGTACTGACGCCACCGCACATTACCCGGCTGTTCAACGACATCGCTGACGTGGGCATAACTTCCAAGGTCCTGGATATCTGCGCGGGTACCGGCGGCTTTCTTACTTCGGCGTGGCGCCGAATAGCCTTGTCTACGGAGTACTCATTCGCTCAGAAGGAAGTATTCCGAAAGAATAACCTTTTCGGAATTGAGATTGAGGCATCCGTATATTCGATCATTGCGCTCAACATGTTCCTCAATAAAGACGGACAGTCTCATCTCTTCAACGACGATTGTTTCGCCCTGAAGGCCGAGATCCCCGCCTACGACTGCAATGTCGGCTTTGTTAATCCGCCGTACTCCAACGCAACGTACTCCGAGATATCGTTCGTTGAATTGATGCTCGATAGCCTCCTACCCAACAGCATCGGGGTCGCGATCGTTCCGGTTAACGCCGTGTCGTCGCGGACAAAAAAACACTCTGACAACGAATTGTACAAAGAGCGCATTCTCGCGAAGCACCGGCTCATTGCGTCCATTGAGATGCCCAAGAATCTTTTCTTTCCGAAAGGTACGGAGACAATCGTTCTAGTCTTCGAGACGGGGCACAAGCATTCCGGTGCAACCTGGATGGCGAAATTTGATGATGGCTTTGCCTTGTTGAAGCATCAGAAAACAAGGACGCCCACCGTCTCTAGCGAAGAAGACTACAAGACTTTCATCGCGGCGTACCGCGATCTGGCGGAGACCGATTTTTCCTTTCACCAGGTGCTGGAGTACAAGGATCAGTGGGTTTACACGCTATTCAACGAAGAAGAGTATGAAGTGACCGACGCCGACTTGCAGTCGTCTCTAAACGAGTACATTGCTCACATGTTTTCAAATCAGTATCTCTAGGGCGGACGAATAGAAGTGGAAAAGATAAAGCTCACGGAGCTATTCACCATTGAGTCGTCCATACAAGACGACAAGATAAATTTTCAGATTGCGGATATCAACGATGTCGATGCGCTTCCGTTTATCAGCCGGACTGCCAGAAATAACGGGATAACTGATTACTGCAGCCCGAGGGCCGGAATGGTGAATAAGGGCGGGGCAATTTCTCTCGCCCTAGACGGTAGTACTGGCTCGACTTTCTACCAGCATCATGACTTCCTGAGTGGGCAAAATATTTGGCTCCTGCGGCCCATTGTGGCAAAGGTTCCAGATTTTTCGCCCCGCGTCGCTCTCTATCTGGTCTCGTCCATTCGTAAAGCGGTGAGCGCTTACACCTACAACCTGAGCCTCACAAAAACTCGTCTTCAAAAGATCTCGATCAACGTACCGCTAACCGCAGCCGGCACAGTCGACGCCGACTGGATCCGCACTGAAATGTTTGGTTTGAGACATATCGAATTACTCGACGAGCTACCAGAAGAACGGTACCAAATTCTTACTTAGCATCGACATGGAGTCACGCCAAAAGACTGGATTCAAGACTAGGAGCTGAGGACATATCGCGAGTTGGAGCTGTCCCGTATGCGGTGAAGAAGCAGACGAGGATGAGCTGGATCCCCACGGCCATTTCGAAAGCGACGACGACGATGACGATGACGATGACGATGACGATTGAAACTAGCGGGTCGGCGTCACCTACGACAAGTGACCTTCATCCACCCAGTGATCTTGCGTGCGGCTCAAGTCGTCTTCAGCTTCAACCATGAGTTGCTGCAACAGTTCAATCTCCCGCTGGACTGCTTCCATCCGCTGCGAGATGTCAGCTTCTGCTTCCGGGCTACCGTCAAACGGTTCTTCTTCAATCCCTTCGGCGCGGGCAACCGCGTCGCTAAGGTCATCGTCTACTCTGCCAAGGGCGTCCGAGGCTCGTTGAAGATCAGCCTCAGCAGCGTCAGGATCACCTGTGAACTCGCTCATGAATCACAGCTTAGGTGTGATGGTACCTTCCGTGGGTTCAGCCAAGCTGGCCACAGATCGTCCGCCTACGGTAGTGGCCACCGCAAAGAGGCTGCCGCACTCGCTCAAGGCCCGCTGGCCTGATCGATTTCCAGCCTCGAACTTACCGTGCGAGCAAGATATTCAAGTGCCCAGAGGACTCTGCGCCGGTACTGCGCACTTGAGGAACTATTTGCGTCAGCATGGCTGCGAGCCCAATGGATTCGAGCTTCTTTCTGTGCTCGCCTAGTTAGCCCAGCGAATGACCATCCAGTGCGATGTGATGTACGGCGCGAAGCCGACGCGACTTGTGACCGTGCACCAAACCGACGATGAACCTGACTGCCGCAATCCGAAGGAACGCACTCCGGCGCACATCGAACAAGTCGCGCCGCGGCGTGGAGGCGAGATATGTGGGCCCATGCGTCCGCATGAACTCCACTTCGAGACCTCGAGAAATCTTTCAACACGTAGTTGAGCGCCTTGGACAGGTACCAGATCGCCTTCGCGCCCGAATCCCCAACACGAAAGTCGTCGCACGCCGACTCCGAGCCCCAACGGACGATTTGACCGTCTATTACGGAGGCGGCAGTCGCAAGGCTAGCTGCCTTTCGTAACGTTTCACTGTCTGGCGCTTCGATCCTCGCGATCCTAATGAGAGCATGAACGTGAATTACCCCACGCGCCTGCCATTCACGAACCACGAAGTATTCAACCGAATCCCACCGATCACGAAGGCGGCGGCGCGTGCGATCCCAGAGGGTCCCGGAGTCGCGGTTCCATTCAACCTGACCTGCGTAGTCGTAGTTATCGACGCTTATAGGAGTACCCGCTAGGCTCACCTGGCCGACATCGTGGCGACTTCCGCACCTACAGGGAACCCCTTTTGCCGACTCGCTTCGCGGGACTCGGTGCACGCTACCGAACGACGGAGCTGTCAACGTCAGCAAATAAAAGCGATGCCGATCTGCCGGGCCCTCGAATACGCCCGACCGAGCAATTGCAGCCCAGTCCGATCTGTAGAGTTCCGCGCATGACGGGCATCTGTGCTTAAGTCGTGAGCCACATCTGACAAACTGTCCGGTCACCGTCTCGATCGGACGTATGCAACTTTGATTCAACAGCGCGCGAGCGAAGTTTTCGTCGTCTGAATCTGTATTTTCGGGCATGGACTATCCACCACCACGTCACGACTGAAAATCGAAAGGTCACCGGATCGACGCCGGTCGGAGCCACTGCCCCACTTCCGGGCTTCTACCGGGAGTGGGGCTTTTTCGTGCGCGCGACTCGACTATGCCCGGTGTGACCCTCCCTCTTCACCAGCCGAGGTCTCCTCAGCACTCTTCAGTGACGCGCAACATAACAATTCGCTCGGGAAACGAGCCAGGGGCTTGCAGGCCGGCCGCAGCGAGAACGCGACCCGTCAGCACCACGCCCGACCCGTCGCCGTACCAGAGGGGGTCGGTGCGACCGTCGTCAGGCGTGCCGACGAGCACAGGAGCAACTCGGTACCGCTTGTCGGGGGCGAGCCCGGGCACGGTGAAGACGCGCCGCGGTGCCACATCTGATCTGCCCAGATAGGCCAGGAAGATCAGCGCCTCCCTCTTGTCGGGGCTGACCGCACCGTACACCTGCAGGGTGGGGTCGGTCTGGTCGGCCCGCATGAGGTCTCCCGTGTGAAGAAGGGAACGGTGCTTCTTGTAGAGCTCGATCCACGCAGCGAGGTCGAGGGACTCTTGCTGGGTGGCTTGTGTGAGATCCCATTCGATACCGAAATGACCGAACAGAGCTGTTGCGGCGCGAAATGACAGCTCGTGCCGGCGGCCGGTGGTGTGGTTGACCCCTGATCCGATGTGCGAACCGAGCATCTCGGCGGGAAGGAGCTGCATCGTCCAACGGTTCATCTGCTGCCGGTCGACCGAGTCGAGGCAGTCGCTCACCCACACCCGGTCGGTTCGCTCGATGACACCGAGGTCGACGCGCGATCCGCCTGAGGCGCACGATTCGATTTCGAGACCGGGGTGCCGGCGCTTGAGATCATCCATCAGGCGGTAGGCGGCGAGGGTCTGCTCGTGAACGCCGGGGGCGCCGGAGGGGTAGGTGCCGGCGTCGATCAGGTCTCTATTGTGATCCCACTTAATGTACGTGATGTCGTACTCCGAGAGGATGCTCGACATGCGTTCCACGATGTGGTCGTATGCCGCAGGGATGCCGAGATTCAGCACCTGTTGATGCCGCGACTCGACGGGCAGCCGCCCGCCGGTCTGCATGATCCACTCCGGGTGCGCCCGCGCCAGGTCGCTGTCTTCGTTGATCATCTCGGGCTCGAACCAGAGTCCGAATTCCATGCCGAGGCCCCTCACATGGTCGACAATCGGGGCGAGTCCGGTCGGCCAGACGTCTGTGTCGACGCTCCAGTCGCCGAGACCACGGGTGTCGTCACGTCGCCCCGAGAACCAGCCGTCGTCGAGCACATAGCGCTCGACGCCCATCGCGGCCGCGCGGTCGGCCAAGTCGATGAGTCGGGCGCAGTCGTGGTCGAAGTACACCGCCTCCCACACATTCAGGGTGACCCGTCGCTCACTTGCCGGATGCTCGGCGCGGCTGCGAAGGTACCGATGAACCCGGTGTGCCTGGTCGTCGAGCCCGCTACCGTATGCGCCGTAGAGCCATGGCCCGCGGTAGCTCGCGTCGGGTTGCAGCCGAATCTCACCCGGCAGCAGCAGTTCGCCGCCGCCCACCACCTGAAACCCGGTCGACAAGCGCTCGGCGTAGTGGCGGTGGTTGCCGCTGAAAGCGACGTGAACGCCCCATACCTCGCCGTGCTGAAAGCCGAATCCGGGCGTACCGACACTGAGGATCGTCGCCGCATCCGGGCCAGTGCGACCCTTTCGGCCTTCTCGCTCATGGATGCCGACGACAAGTTGACGACGCTGTGGCGTGCGTTCTCTACTCCAACGGCCGGCAAAATCGAGAATCTCGCTGGCTCGGGAGGGTACCGGCAGCGCCACGTTCAGATCGGTCACGGTGTACGTGCCCGCAGCAGTGTTCGTCAGTTCGGCGCGGGCGCGCAGCAGCCCGCTCACCAGCAGTTCGACCTCGATCGTCAGGCTCAGCCCCGCATGGCCGTCACCGGCCCGAAACGTTACCGCGGCCGCGCCGGCCTCACTGAGGATGCCCTCTCGATGAGGTTCGGTGGTGAACTCGATCGACGTGACAGCGAACTTGGGCGACCAGTCCGTACCATCGCGATGCCCCGCCACCCCGGGCTTGCCCTCCCAGCCTGCGTGCAGCTCCGGCAACAGTGCCAGACGAACGGGCTGGTCGACCACGTTGCCACTCGCGGGCTCTACCAATGCGTCAGAAAGCGCGCGAGCGTCTTCAGATGTGAGCGATCCGAGAGCAGACCCCCAGTAGACAACCGCTGGCAATCGCGCGTCAGTCGCGTCGAGCAGCAGGCTCACCCCAGCGGTCGTCAGGTGCACCAGCGCGCTGGGCGGGGTTGTGTCCGTCGTATTCATCGGGCCTCGAATCTCAGCTTCATCGAACGGGTCTCGGGGCGGAGCAGTGCGTCTGGCCAGACGTCTGGGCCGCACGCCCGCGAGCCGAGACCGTTCTGAGCGACATCGAGGTACAGGTACGTCGCAGTGGGCGTGAGCAGTTCGTGCTGATGGGCTGCGCGGGCGACCTCGTGGGCGGTGTGCCGGGCGAGGGTGAACCCCGGCAGCCGGCCCCGAACATCGTGTTCTGCCTCGATACGCAACCACGACCCCTGCGCGGAGTCGATATCGAGTTGCCGCACGTCGCTCCGATGCCCGCTCTCCTGAGGCCAGGCGTACGGGAACGTCAGCTCGTCGATTCCGGCACGAAAACGGCCAACCTGAACTCCGCGGCGCGAGTCGGGGTACGACTCCCCCGGCCCGGTACCGAACCACTCTGCACCGACCACATCGGCCGGCAGGTCGAACCGCACTCCGAGCCGCGGAAAGACGATGTTCCAGCGGGAGGAGGGAATCATCCGAAGGCTGAGGAGCACTGCCTCGCCATCGATCTGCCACTGCTCGTCGAGGGTGACCGCGACACGCGTGTCTGCCGCGGCCCAGCGGGTTGTGCGTTCGAAGGTGGTCGCGGTGGCCTGAACATCGACCACGCGGCTTCTCAACCGGTCAAGCCCGGCGCCTCGCCATTGGTCTGCGTACGACGGGCCCGGTATTCCGAGCCCCCGCCCTTGCATCGGGTCACTGACGTCGTAGCTGCCCATGTGCGAGCCGCCGTCGTTGTCGGTGGGGGCGCGCCAGAGCTCGAGTCGAGGCCCGGAGATGCTCTGGCCGGCCAGGGCGCTGAGCCTGCCCGACGTGAATTCTGCCGGGCCGAGGTTTTGCCGCGCGAAGGCGTCGCGTTGGGCTCCGGATGCCGCCAGAGCCTTCGGGTCTGGCGCGAACCGCGAGCGCTGGGGCGCCGCGACCGTCTGCAGAAGCGTCTGCTGTACGGCGAGTACGTGCCCCGCCGGCGCCCATGCGGTGTCGATGGCGAGTTGTGCCTCAACCGTGAACCACAGTTCTCCGGTCTGAATCCTCAGCAGAGTGGGGTCAACAGCTACGTCGACGGTCACAGCCGACCCGGCCGGCAGGGCCACACCGATCTCGGAGACCACGTCGAGCAGGCCACCGGCAACCCTGACTCCGTTGTGCTCGATGCGCCACGCGAAGGTGAGGTCTGAGGCATCGGATGAGTGGCGTCTGTTCGAGACGGTCACCCGCACCGACTGTTCGACAACGGTGAGAGAGAAGCGGAGGGGGGCGGTGACCGCCTTGAACTCGACGAGGCCGGGGGTGGGCGTTCCATCGGAGAGCACCATGCCATCCATACAGAAGTGACCGTCGTGCACACCCGTCTCACCGAAGTCGCCGCCGTAGCCGAAGAACTCGGTGCCGTCGGGCGTTCGCGTGCGTATGCCGTGGTCGCGCCACTCCCACACGAAGCCGCCGTGCAGCCGCGGGTACTGGTCGACCAGGTTTTCGTAGAGGTCGATGCCGCCCGGCCCGTTGCCCATGGCGTGAACGTACTCGCAGAGCAGAAACGGCTTCGTGCGCAGCCTCGCCGACTGCGCGCCCGAGGCATCGAGCAAAAGCTCGGTCGAGTCACTGCCGATGCTCGTCACTTCGGCAATCGAGGCATACATGCGCGAATACACGTCAGTGTAGGCACCCGTCTTGTCTCCTTCGTAGTGAACGGGGCGCTCAGGGTCGCGGGCGTGAACCCACTCCGACATGGCAGCCAGGTTGGCGCCGGTTCCAGACTCGTTGCCGAGCGAGAACATCACGATGCAGGGGTGGTTCTTGTCGCGCTCGACCGTTCGCTCGATGCGATCGAGGTACGTGGGGAGCCAGGCCGGGTCTTCGCTCGGATTGCCCATCCACTCGTCGGTACCGGGCCCGAACACGCTGCCGCCATGATGAAAGGCATGCGTCTCGATGTCGCACTCCAGCATGACCCAGAAGCCCAGTTCGTCGGCGAGGTCGAGCACCCGGGGATGCGGCGGATAGTGCGCCGTGCGAATGGCGTTGACATTGTGGCGCTTCATCAGCTCGAGGTCGCGACGCACGAACTCTTCATCGAAACCGCGGCCGAGATCGGGGTTCGTTTCGTGCCGGTTCATGCCGTGCAGCACCACGCGGCGCCCGTTGACGAGAAACTGGTCGCCCACGATCTCGATGGTGCGAAATCCCAGCATGAGTTCGATCGTCTCGGCCCCGTGACCGCCGGTGACCGTGGCCGCGTAGAGCCGCGGGCTCTCCGCCGTCCAGGGCCGGACCGCGGCGACCTCTATCGGCTTCACTTTAGAAGCTGCCGCCCACTCGACATCGATGTCGAGTTCGGGAATGCGCAGGCGCACGGGGAATGCGGCGTCGCCGGCGCGCAACTCGGTCGTCAGCAATCCTCTGCCGGTGGTGTGGTCGAAGCCAGCGCGGAGCCACACGTCTTCGATGCCGCCGACCGGGCGCGCCTGGAGGGTCACCGAGCGGTAGATACCGGGCAGCCACCACTGGTCTTGATCTTCAATATAGGTCGAAGCCGACCATTGGTGCACGCGCACCGCGATGGTGTTGTGCCCGGCCTGCACGGCATCGGTCACATCGAACTCCTGGGCCAGGCGCGAGCCTGTACCCACCCCGATCTCGACTCCGTTGACCCACACCCGGTACCGCGACTCGACGCCCTCGAAGCGCAACACCACGGCTTCGAACACGCCCCGCTGCATCCATTCCGGCGGCAGCACGAACGACCGGCGGTGATCTCCGGTCGGGTTCTCGTCGGGTGAGAACGGTGGGTCTTGGGCAAAGGGCAGCTGCACATTGGTGTACTGGGGAAAACCGTAGCGGCCCTCTGCGTGCAGCACCCAGTGGCTCGGCACAGGCAGCTCATCCCAGGCCGAGTCGTCGAATTCTGCAGCGGCGAACGCATCGACCGGTTCTCCGTCTGGCAGAACATCGGGAGCCCCGAGGGTTCCAGGGGCGCCGCTCAGAAGGCGAAACCGCCACGTACCGTCGAGCGCCAGGGTGGGCGCGTCTGAATGCAACCACGACCGTGCGGGCCGTCGCTGACCACGACCGGGGCCGACGTCGTTCAGGTAGTGAGTCGTGTCGTTCATCGAGGGGCCTTTCACGGTGACGCGCGCGGCGCGCGGAATCTCAAGGTCAACAGTTCGAAGGGGCGCAGTTGCAGTTCGAGCCGTCGTGGGGCCGACGAGCGGATCGCGTTGCTCGAGACTACTCGCTCGAGCAGGTCGGTCGGTTCGACTGCGTGCCAGTCGATCGACGTCTCGAGGGTCGCCGACGAGCGGTTGCCGTGGGCTTCGTACAGACGCACCACCAGGTCTCCGCTGTCGTCTTCAGCGAGCTTCACCGCTTCGATGACAACAGCCGGGTTCGACACCACCAGCAGTGGCGCTACCGGCGTGCCGTGGGTGGGCAACGGCACGAGGCTCTGCCGATAGCCGTCTTCGACCGCCTCGGCTATGCCGCCGGGCCGCAGGCTGACCGTAAAGGAGTGTGCACCGCGATCAGCACTCGGATCGGGGTAGTTCGGAGCCCGCAAGAGCGACAGCCGGGCCATCACCATGGGTCGGCCTGACGGCGCGGTCAGCGTGCGCATGTCGTGGCCGTAGACGACGTCGTTGGCAATCGCCACACCCCACGACGGCTCGCCGACATGTATCCAGCGGTGGGCGACCGTCTCGAACCGCGCGGCATCCCACGACGTGTTTCGATGGAGGGGCCGATGCAGGTGCCCGAACTGAATCTCAGACGTGGCATGGTCGGCGCGCACATCGATCGGAAAGGCGAGTTTCAGCAGTTTCTGCGACTCGCGCCAGTCGATGTCGAAGGCCAGGTCGAGGCGGCCGTCGGCGATGCGAAATCGCAGGTCGATGGATGAGGCTCCGAACTCATGGCGCACCGCAACAGCGTCGCCGTCGATTCGAACAGAAACGGGGTCACGAAGCTCGCGGCCGGAGCGTTGGTCTTCTTCATTGATGTCCCAGGCATCCCACTCACGCGGGGTGTCACGCAGAACCTGCAACACGGCTCCGGCTGTTGCCTCGGGTAGCATCTCGCGGCCCACGGTGAGATCCCGCACGGAGACCAGTGTGCCCGCCGCGTCGATCACAACGCGCAGTGTCGGATCCTCCAGCACGAACGTGCCGCCGAGCGCACGCGGCATCACGGGTGTGCGAAGAGAAACCGGCCCGATACCCATCGCTTCGACACCGTTCTGGGCATAGGGGCCCGCGTTGGCGGCGAGTGGCGTGCCACCATCGCCGCTCTCACGCTCGGCGGTCAATTCTGCAATCGCCGCAGAAATGAGAGCCGTGAGTGACGCCTCCACGCGTGCGTACGCGGCTTCGGCATCCTGATGCACCCACGCGATAGAGGTGCCGGGGAGAATGTCGTGAAACTGCTGCAGCAGCACCGTCTGCCAGGCCTCTTTCAGCTCGGCCGCGGGGTACGGCGCGCCTCGCAGAATCGTTGCCGTGCTCGACCAGAGCTCCGCCTGCCTGAGAAGCGCCTCGCTGTGGCGGTTGCCGCGCTTCGTCTTCTGTTGAGAGACCAGAGTGCCGCGGTGCAACTCGAGATACATCTCGCCGATCCACACCGGCGGGTCGCTCAGTTCTGCCTCCGCCGCGGTGAAGAAGGAGTGCGGATCTGACAACCGCACCTTCGGCGACCCATCGAGGTCACGCTTGCGAGCGGCCTGCGCGAGCATCTCGCGGGTCGGCCCGCCGCCCCCGTCACCCCACCCGAAGAGGCCGAGCACTTCGCGGGCTGCCCCCTTCTCGCTGAAGGTGCGTTCAGTACGGGCGAGATCCAGCGCCCCGAGGTCGGAGTTGTACGTCTCTGCCGGGGGAAAGTGCGTGAACACGCGCGACCCGTCGATACCCTCCCAGTGAAAAGTCGAGAACGGCATCTTGTTTGTCTCGTTCCACGACGGCTTCTGGGTGAGAAAGTACCGGGCCCCCGCGGCGCGGGCGATCTGGGGCAGAGCGGCGCTGTAACCGAACGAGTCGGGCAGCCATACCTCGTCGGTCTCCACCCCGAACTCGTGAAGAAAGTACTGCTTTCCCATGACGAACTGCCGCGCAAGGGCTTCTCCCCCGGGCATGTTCGTGTCTGACTCGACCCACATGCCGCCCACCGGTCGAATGCGACCGGCAGCGACGGCAGCCCGAACCCTCTCGAACAGCACAGGCTGGCTCTGCTGAAGCCAGGCGTATTGCTGCGCAGACGACGCGGCGAAGACGAAATCGGCGTCACGGTCGATGAGATCGAGAACGTTTGCGAAGGTGCGTGCGACCTTTCGCACCGTCTCACGGGTCGGCCAGAGCCATGCGCAGTCGATGTGAGCGTGACCGACTGCTGAGACGGTGAGAGCGCTGGCGGGGGCCGTCGTTGCCAGTACTCCGGCGAGAGCGCTGCGTCCGAGCGCCGCCGATGCGGAAACGTCGTCGGGATCCATCAGGTCGACCATGCGTTCGAGCGCATGAACGATCTCCGCGCGCCTGGCACCGTCTCGGGGCAGCACATCGACGAGCCCATCGAGGGTCACGATGTCTTGCAGCAGCTCCCACACCACGAGGTCGCGCCGGGCCACTTCGAGCTTCAGCAATCGGTAGAAGGGTTCGTCGCCAGAGGTTGCCAGGTCGCCGAGCGACGTGGGCTCGTACTCGTACGGAACCTGCACGAGCGGGTTCGCCGCAGCCTCGAGTAGTAATCGGAACGGGCCCGGTTGGGGTAGCGGCACCCACGCGTTGAAGGGTTCGATCGCCTTCACGATCGAGCCGTCAGGTCGGTATGCCGTGGCCTCGGCCTGAAATCCCGGCTGGTCCCCGGTGAATCCGAGATCCACCACGAGCTCGGTTTCTTCCGGCGCCCAGTCGGCCGGAACCTCACCTCGCACGTCGAACCAGACGGTGTCCCACGGCCGGCCCCATCGGGCACCGAGGCTCATCGGCTCGAAGGTCTGCTTCACGGCGTACGCGAACGTCACCGGTTCACCGCCGACGGCCCAGGCGGCCACTTCGACTGCGCGCGACTCCCGGTAGAGCGCCGGTTGGATGCGAAATCGCGTGAATCGACGTACACGCTGCATCGCGAGCGCAGAGGCGTCGAGCCGCACCCGACCGTTCGGATTCGACTCGTCGCTCACTCGTGCAACTCCCGTGGTTCGACGAGCTCGCGAGTGTAGTAGTCGACCAGCCCTGCAGGCGAGGTCAGCACCGGGCGGTCGAACTCTCCAGACAGGTACATCGGTGTCACGAGATACGATTCCCGGGCACGCTCGGGCTTCGCCCACTGCACCCCATTCGCGATGACTCTCTGCACATCGGGGTGGTGGTACACAGGGAAGATCTCATCGCCCGGGCTGAAATAGAACACCTTGCCGTACCCGCGCCGGTAGGTGACGCCGCTTCGAAACACCTCCCCGCCCGAGAAACTGCTGATGAACACGAGCTCATCGGGTTCAGGGATATCGAAGAATTCGCCGTACATCTCCTGGCCCGGGATGACAATCGGCTGCGGAACACCGTCGGAGATCGGATGCCGCGGCGCAACTGTCCACACCAGCTCGCTATCAGCGTCGTTGCGCCAGCGGAGGCTGCACGTGGTGCCCATCAGGCGGCGAAAGATCTTCGAGTGGTGCCCCGAATGCAGCACGATGATGCCCATCCCCTGAAGCACGTGCCGATGGATGCGCTCGACAACCTCGTCGGCTACTTCTTCGTGTGCGGTGTGCCCCCACCAGAGCAGCACGTCGGTATTCGCGAGCGTCTGCTCGGTCATCCCGTGCTCGGAATCGTCGAGTACACGGGTCGTCACCACGGCAGCAGCGCCGAGCAGGCGAGTGATTCCCTCTGCAATAGTGCTGTGCATGCCGTCAGGGTAGATACCGCGAACGACAGGGTTGACCTGTTCGTGGCGGTTCTCGCCCCACACCACCACTCTGATCGGCTCGGTGGTGTTCTGTTCTGAGGTGGTCATTCGGCGCCTCCTGACGCGATCAAAGCTGGGGCTCGGCCCCAAGCCGGTGTTTCAATTCCGTCGACGGCGCTCGCCCACGATTGCAGCTGGCTGGCAACGTCGTCGTGTAGTTCGTCGGCGATGGCTCGGGCGAGTGACTCCTCGAGAAGTTCGGCGATCACGACGCGCTCTCCCCCGCGATCGCTGCTCTGAACTGCCGCCTCGACCATCGCAAGGCTCCGCACATTCGCACGCACCTCGTTCTGCGGCGTCGTACCAGAGCGCACAGCCGAAGCAAATTCTTCGAGTGAGCCTTCGATGCCTTCGCTCGCCTCGCCGACAGCAAGACTCGATTCGGTGGTATCGACCTGCACGACGCTGTCGCCGTTCCATGCCGCGGCGCCGAACTCGCCATACGCATGCCAATCGGCATTCCACGATGTCTGAAGACCCGGTGTGCACCGGCTTCCCGAGTAGATGAACCTGGCCCCGGATGCGAGCTCGAACTCAGCCGAAGCGGCGGCGTCTCCGGCGAACCAACTCCAGGCCGGGTTCCAGGAGCTGCACCGCACGGCAATCGGCTCATCGCCCGTGAGGTAGCGCACCATGTCGAAATGGTGGATCGACATGTCGACGAGCAGTGGATGCGCCATCTGTTCACGAAAGCCCGGTTCATGATCGGCGTGGTAGAACTGCGCGTGCACGGCCGCCAGCGGGCCAAGGCCCGCCACGCCCCGGCGAAACGCGGCGAGATGGTTGAAGTACCGGCGTGACTGGCTGACCATGAGCAGGCCACCGGTCACGTTGACAAGCGCTACCTGACGAAGCGCTTCGGCCACGGTGGGCGCCAACGGCTTCTCGCAGAGAACTGGGAGGCCCGCCCGCAGTGCCTGCTCGTTCACCGTGTTGTGCGCCTGCGGCACCGTCACATTGATCACGGCCTTCGCTCCAGAACGTTCGGCGACGTCGGCGATCGAGGTTGCGACGAGAGCGCCGTCGATACCGGCGGCGGCAACCGCCGAGGCAGCGAGGTCGAGGTTGAGGTCGACTACACCGACGGGCACGGCATACGCCGACGCGCTGAGCATGCGGATCCACTCCAGGCCCATGGCGCCAGCACCGACGACGATGACGGGCAGTCGGTCGCCCGGCACCCAGGCCTGTTCGATCCGATCAGCGGGGGTCGCGGTCATCCTTTCACCGCGCCACCGAGGCTCGAGCGCAGCAAGTGCTTGCGCACGAAGATGTAGAGGATCGCGGGCGGAGCCACATAGACGATCGCACTGGCGGCCAGCAGGCCCCAGTCGACCTGGTTGTGCTCGCTGAAGGCACGGAACAGACCGATCGAGAGCGGGTACAGTTCCTGACTCTGCAGCATGACCAGCGGTGTCAGAAAGTCACCCCACACCCCCATGAACGTGAGCATGGCGGCGGCACCCAAGCCGGGGCCGACGAGTGGCAGCACAATGCGCCAGATGGCCTGGAAGCGCGAGTTGCCGTCGACCCACGCGGCCTCTTCGAGCTCGATGGGAACGGCAGAGATGGTGCCTTTCAGCAGCCACAGGGTAACCGGAAGCTGCAGCACGGCCTCGACGAGAATGAGACCGTAGAGCGTGTTCGTGAGTTTCAGGTTCACCAGGATCAAGTAGAGCGCCACGATGGTGGCCGGGGCCGGAATCACCCTGATCAGAAGGATGCCGTACATGAAGGCGCGGCGGCCTCGAAATTCGAAGCGGGCCAGAGCGTACCCGCCGGCAAGCCCGAGAATCAGGTTGAGCGCGGTGGCGCCAATGCCGATGATGAGGCTGTTCATCAGCAACAGGGGCGTGCCCGAGTTGGTGAAGAATCGCGTGAAGTTCTCGAACGAGAGCGTGGGCAGCTGAACGTTGGGGCCCGCGTGCGCGTCGATGGCGCTCAACACGACCCAGGCAAAAGGCACGAGACAGAAGAGGCCCAGCAAGCCGATCAAGGTATAGCCGAGCACCCGCTGCATCTTCGCCACCGGGGTGAGCCGGCGACGACGGAAGGTCTGCGGTGGCGCGACCTCGGGGGGAGAAACGGGTTTGACCGCGACAGACGTCATGTCATACCTCCACTTTCGCGAGCCGCACATACACGAGCCCGAGCACCAGCACGATGGCCAGCAGAATCATCGACGCGGCACTGCCGATGCCGATCTGGGAGAACTGCAACGCGCGTTCATAGATGTAGATCGCGGCGATGCGGGTCTGGCCGGCGGGGCCGCCCTGCGTGAGGAAGTACACCAGGCCGAACGCTCCGACGGTACTGATGGTTGTGAGAAGCAGATAGAGAAATACCGGGCCTCGAATGAGGGGAAGTGTGACGT
>NZ_JASJXO010000012.1:0-81272 GCF_035018625.1 Subtercola sp. RTI3
AGATGTGTATAAGAGACAGGGGTGGGGCCGAGGTGGTGAACTCAGCCTACGGAGTGCAGCCAGACGACGGGGGCGAAGTCACTCGCGTAACGGAACGGTTCCAGCTCGTCGTCCCAGGCCTGGCCGAGGGCGAGGCGCAGTTCACGATGGAGTTCCAGCGCGTTGGAGCCCGCCGTTTCCATGGCCGAACGAATACGGTCTTCGGGAATGACCGTGTTGCCGGCGCTGTCGGTCTGGGCGAAGAAGATGCCGAGGTCGGGAGTGTGCATCCATCGACCGCCGTCACGGCCCGGAGCCGGGTCTTCGGTCACCTCGTAACGCAGGTGCTCCCAGCCGCGGAGGGCTGAGGCGATGGCTGCGCCGGTGCCGGCAGGGCCCTCCCAGTAGAACTCTGCACGCTGCGAGCCACGCAGTACGGGTTGCTCGATCCAGGTGAAGTTCACTGCACGACCAATAGCGCGACCTGCCGCCCACTCGACGTGAGGGCAGAGCGCGCGAGGAGCGGAGTGAACATAGATCACTCCGCGTGCGACTGATGCCACCATTTGTTTTCTCCATTCGTGAGGTACGTCTTCCCCAACGACCTGGCGTGAATGGATGCCCAACAAAGCGTGACCGGTATGAAGTTGTGACGCGGCCAGCAGTCTTACTGCCACGTCAAGCTGCAACCAGTATGCCCACCCGCTCGGTAAATCACAAGGCTGCAACGCGGCGCTCCCTATACTCGGTAGGGCATTGTCAGAAAGGGTGTGCCGCCGTGTCGCTTCGTTCGAGCACGCTGGCGGTTCTCACCCTCGGCCCCGCCTACGGCCTGCAGTTGCACCACGAGATCGAGGCTCGCACGTCGCGGGTCGGCTGCATCAACGTAGGCCAGACGTACTCGACCCTCAGCAGGCTCACCATCGCCGGCTGTGTCGCGCCGGCCGGAGTGACGGATGACGCACTCCCCCTCTACCGCCTCACCGATGCCGGCCGGGCTGAGGCTGAGGCCTGGCTCGCGGGGCACACGGTCGAGGCCGAGTGGTCGGCCATGGTGGCGCACGTGCTACTGGCCGCCAGTCTGCCGGGGGTTCCTGACGGCCTCCGCGAGCTCATCCGGGCGTACCGCGCGGCGTGGACTTCGCTTGGACAAGGCGGCGCGCTCGCTCCCAGTGCTGCGTACGCGAACGACTTGCTCGCCTCTGCTGCCAGGAGATGGCTCGACGATGTGGAGGCTCGGTGTGCGACCGGCGAGCTCGTGGCTCGCGGGTACGACGACAATCGGCCCCGGCGCGGGCGTCGTCCGCGCTGATATCGGGCTGGTGCGGCGACGCCGCGGTGCTCTACTGTCGCGGTGAAGTGGAGCGCTGTTGGTGCGGCATTCGTGTCAGCGTGTCAGCGTGTCAGCTGGTCCGCGGGTCGGCTGCTCGGCTGCGAACGGCTCAGCTGGAAAGCAGAGTGCGCTGCAGCGCGTGGGCGAGAGCGGCAACGCCCTGCTCGCCCAGAACCGTGGTGTAGTGGTTCACAGTGGGGAGTTCGACAAAGCGCACGTGCGGCAGCTCGAGCTTCCACCCGTCGATCTCACGGGGCGTGTAGACGCCCGGCGATTCGTTGAGCAGTCCGCGGCCGGCCGTCAGCACGGTCAGCGGAACCCGTACGCGATCGAGGGCAGCTCGCGCCGCCGTGCTACCGAAGAGTTCACGTGAATCGGCGGCCAGGGCATGCGGTGACACCGCCAACTGCAACTCGATCGCGCCCTCTGCGGTGAGGTACTCAGTGACGTGAGTGTCTGCGTAAGCGGCAAGGGCGGGGCTCCAGGCGGCCGAGAGCGCAGGGTGCAGACTCCAGAACTTGCGATTCATCGCGCGGTCGGCGAACGACAGGGTGAACCCGCGTGCCCCGGCACCCAGAACGGCCTCGAGCAGATCGGCCTCGGAGTGGTTCAGGGGCACAGTGACGGGCAGCCCGCCGTCGACCAGTACGCCGCGTTCGAAGACACCACCCCCGGCAGCACCGGTCGAGCTCTCGGCTGCATCTCGCGCCAGCAGTTCGACAGCCACGAACGCACCGAGCGAATGACCCAGCACGGTGGCCCGCGTGATGCCGAGCGCACGCATCACCGCCCGCGCATCACTCGTATGCTGGGCGACCCCGTACGGCCCTGTGAGATCGTTGCTGAGGCCCCGGCCGCGCAGGTCGGGGGCGATGATGCGCACGTCGGGCAGCTGCTCTGCAAGCATCGACCACACGTGATGGGTGGAGGTCATGCCGTGCAGCGCGAGGATGACCGGCGCATCGACCTCGTCGGGCCGCCACTCGCCCACTCGCATCAATCCACTCGCTACGGGAACATCGTGTGTCAGGTACGTCATTCGTGAACCTTCGTCTACCCCTGAAGTCGGCTGTCGCCCGGCTCCCCTGAGCATGCAGGAGCTAACCGAGCCTTCGTCACGTTAGCGGCCCGCCCGGCCGGAGTCAACAACTTCTGAGCTTCGAACGCCAATCTCACCCCAATTGGGGGTACCAGCGTGGCGAGGCTAGTGGAGCGAGGAGCGAGGGGCGAGAAGTGGGGCGTGCGGGACTTGAACCCGCGACCGACGGATTATGAGTCCGATGCTCTAACCAGCTGAGCTAACGCCCCGAAACGGCAGTGCTGCCGCGAATAAACGATACAGGGTTTGGGCGGTGGCGGTGTTCAGGGGTGCGAAGGGTCGGCGCCACCCGGAACGGTATCGGGCTGCGATCCCAGCGCGGCGCGGGTCTCGGCGTTGAGTTCGGCATCGATCGCTGCGTCGTCGACATCGGATGCCCCGCGGTACAACCTCTCGAACGTGACGATGGTGCGCTGCAGGTCGTGGGCCTCGATGAGCTCGAGAGACTGCTTCTTGAACGCGTCGAGCTCTTCTTGCGGCAGGCGGAGGATGAACTCGAGCTGGTCAGCCATCTGCTGCGAATTGCCGGGCTCGAAGAGAAAACCGTTGCGGCCGTCTTTCACGAGGTGCGGCAGGGCCATGGCGTTCGCCGCGACGACAGGCAGGCCCGACGCCATGGCCTCCATGGTGGCGATGCTCTGCAGCTCGGCGATCGAGGGCATAGCGAAGACGGTGGCCCGCGTGTAGGAGGCGCGCAGCTCCTCTTCGGTGACGTAGCCGGTGAACGAGACGCGGTCTTCGATGTCCATCACTTTGACCTGGTGCTCGAGATTCTTCAGCAGGTCTCCCCCGCCGACGATGTCGAGCTTGGCGTTCAGGTCGGCCGGCAGCAGGGCGACAGCTTTGATCAGCACGTCGATCTGCTTCTCGCCCGTGATGCGGCCCACGAAGAGAATGTGGTTGCCCTCTCGCGGGGTGAAGTCGGGGGTGTAGTTCTCGGCGTCGATTCCGCAGCTGATGGCCAGAACGCCGGAGAGGCCCGTGTACTTCTCGAGGAAGTCTGCGGCCTTCTGCGTGGGAGTGGTGACCACGTCGGCGCGGCCGAAGGTGCGCTTGGCGGCGCGCCACGCCATACCGACGGCGCGCACCTGCCACGACTTCGGCAGCAGGGTGAACTCGAGCAGGTTCTCGGGCATGAAGTGGTTGGTGCCGATGATGCGCACACCGCGCTTCTTGGCCGCAATCGAGAGGCCGCGGCCCACGATGATGTGCGACTGGAAGTGCACGGCGTCGGGCTTCACGTCGTCGAGGATGCGGTCTGAGTTCTTGTTGATGAACCACGGCTCGGCCCAGCGCAACCAGTCGTGCGGGTACCAGCGGAAGCTGCGGAGACGGTGAACGGTGATGTCTTGGCCGTCGTAGGTCTCTGTCCACGTGCCGTGTCGGCGGGATGCCGCCGGGGCGACGACGTGCACGTCGTGCCCGCGGGCGGCGAGCCCAGAGGCCAGGCGTTCGGAGAAGCGCGCGCTGCCATTGACGTTCGGCGTGAAAGTGTCTGCGCCGATGACGATCTTCAAGGGCTTCACGGCTTCCGCGGCCTCAGAGGAGGAACCGGATGCGGAGGAAGCTGACAAGTGATGTCTTTCTGGTTCGGAGGCGGTCGGCCGGGCATCCGGTATCTGGATGCACCCTGCAAAAAACTTACTCTAGTGCTCGCTCTGCGGGTGGTATTTTGCCAACCCGAAGACTCCCAGTATCGCCAAAATTCCTGTGAGAACAAAGCCGACGAGCGCAAGAACGGGAGCCTGCGATGCTTCGCCGAGCACGATGATGCCGATTCCGACGGCTACCATCGGGTCGACAACGGTGAGACCGGCGATCACCAGGTCGGGCGGACCGACGGCATAGGCGGTCTGCACGAAGTACGCACCCGCCGCCGCAGCGGCCAGTAGGCCCACCAGGCAGGTGAGGGTGAGCCACTCGAAGTCGTTCTGCTGCAGCCGGCTGATGACCACTTTGGCGAGCGTGGCGACAAAGCCGTACAGAACCCCGGCGCCCAGAATGTAGGCGATTGCCGTCATGCGCTTGCGGAACAGCACGAACAGTGCAATGAACAGCGCGAGAACCACAGCGAGCACGATGACAATGGTGACCAGATTCTGGTCGCTCACCGGACGGTCGACGGCAGTGAAGGCGGCGATCAGCACGAACAGGGCAACCCCGCCGACGCACATGACGATCGAGATGACCGACCGGCGATTCAGCTTCGTCTTGGTCACCCGTGAGTTCAGAATCGACGTGATGACAAGGGCCACCGCGCCGAGTGGTTGAACGACGATGATGGGCGAGAAGTTCAGGCTCGTGAGCTGGAAGACGATGGCGAGGCCCAGCATGAGGCTACCGAACACCCACGAGGGTCGACGCAGCAGAGCGAGCAGCTGCCGCACGTCGAGGCCGCCGGTGACCTGTTGACCCTCGGCTTCGACCTTATTGACACCGCGGTGCTGAAACTGCGCACCGAACGAGAGGAAGACCGCGCCGACAAGCGCGATCGGAATGCCGATGAACTGTCGGGGATCGAGGGCCAGCTGCGCTGAGACGAAGTCGAGTTCGGGAGGCACCCAACGACACTAGCGTGGGAAGTGCGCGGATAGGCTTAGCGAATGGCCGTTCTTCCCATTCGTATCTCGGGTGATGCTGTTCTGCATGCTCCCGCCCTGCCCGTGACCGCCTTCGATGCCGAGCTGCACGAGCTGGTGGCGAACATGATCGACACAATGCACGCCGCGCCAGGCGTCGGTCTCGCTGCGCCGCAGGTGGGGGTGCCGCTTCGGCTGTTCGTCTACGAGTACACCGACTCGGATGCGGTGGTGCACAGCGGCGCGGCCATCAACCCGGTTCTGCTGATCAGCCCGCCGCCGGTGGCCGACGCCGACGAGGACACCGATTCAGAGGGCTGCCTTTCGTTTCCCGGCGAACGGTTTCCGCTGGTGCGCTCGTCCGACGCGGTCTTACGAGCGTTCGACGTCGATGGCGTGGCGTTCGAGGTCGAGGCGAGCGGGTGGCTGGCACGCATCTTCCAGCACGAATTCGACCACCTCAACGGGTACCTGTACGTCGACCGCCTCGAGTTTCCGTATGCCAAGGCGGCGGCGAAGATCTCGCGCAAGCGCAGCTGGGGCAGCCCCGGCCAGAGCTGGATGCCCGGGGTCGACACGTTCGAGGGTGGGGCCTGACGTTCCTGGTGGGCCTGACGTTCCTGGTAGGAGCTGACGCTTGTGGTGGGAGCTGACCCGCGTCAGGTGAGCGCCCGGATGCCGGCGGCGAGTGCTGCCGCCACGATCACCACCACGATGAACGGCACCTTCAGCGCGTAGAGGCCGGCTGCGGCGAGAATCGCTGGCACACGGGCATCCAGAACCAGGTGCTCGCCCTTGCCGAAGGTCTGCACGGCGATGAGGCCCGCGAGCAGCGCCACGGTGAGCAGGTTCGCCACGCGCGCCGGGGTGGGCCGCTGGATGAGTGCGGGCGGGATGAGGTAGCCGGCGAACTTCAGCGCGAAGCACACGATCGACGCCAGAATGATGAGCTGCCAGAGCGTCACGACGGCATGCCTTCGATGGGCGGCGACTCTGCGGTCTGGTCGCCTGTCTTCGGGCCGAGCCAGTTGGTGAGACCGAACACCACGGCGATGATGGCGGCGACGAGCACGGGAACCCCGGGCGTCAGAACGGGCGTCAGCAGCGCCGCGGCCACGGCGGCCAGTACGGCGACGGCCTGGGCCTGCAACTGCTTCAGGCGGGGCCAGAGCAGCCCGAGGAAGGCGGCTGCGGCGGCTGCGTCGAGTCCGTAGGCACTCACATCGCCGATCAGGTTTCCGATGAGGGCGCCGACGAGGGTGGTGAGGTTCCAGCCGACGAAGACCACCAGGCCGGTCATCCAGAACCCCACGCGCTGGGCCTTCAGCGTGGGCTGGGCGGTCGAGACGGCTACCGACTCGTCGATGGTGAGGTGTGCGGCGGCAAGTCGGGTGAACCAGCCGGAGCCGACGACCGGCGACATACGGAGCGCGTAGATCACGTTGCGGGAACCCAGCAGGGTTGAGCTGGCGATGGCGCTCGGCGCTGCAGCGAGCCCGCCGGCCGCAATCACGCCGATGAACGCGAACTGCGAACCGCCGGTGAACATCACGAGGCTCAGAAAGCAGGTCTGCCAGACGTCGAGACCGGCAGCGACGGAGAGGGCGCCGAAAGAGATTCCGTACGCTGCAGTGGCCACCCCGACGGCGACACCGGCTCGCAGCGCGGTACGGGTGGCGGGGGTTTCGGGCACTCTGACAGTGTGTTGGATGCCCGGCCGAGTCGCAAATGCGGGTGTGGTGGCGCCGCGACGCGGGAGCGGTTCGCCCGCCGACAACCCGGCGAAGACGTCTGGGCAACAAAAAAGGCCGCCGGGGTGGAGCCCTGACGACCTTTTCGCTCCCCGACTTGGACTCGAACCAAGAACCTGCCGGTTAACAGCCGGCTGCTCTGCCAATTGAGCTATCGAGGAATGCTGAAACAGCTTGATTACGTTATCACGAATCTGCCACGTGCTTGGTCGGCCGCCTCCCGGTACGAGAAGCTTCTGACGTTCACACGAACAACTGCCTCCGCGAGCTTAGTACCCCGCTTGCGGGTCGACAACTCCGACGAATCCTCCGGAACCGAGAAATGCTTCGACGTTCTGCTTCAGGCGGGCGGCGAGCAGCGGTGCCGTCATCTCCGGGGTGTCTGCGCTGTGGGGCGTGATGATGATGTTCGGCTCCGACCAGAGCGGATGCCCGTCGGGCAGTGGCTCCGGATCAGAGACATCGATGCCCGCACCCGCGATCTGGCCGCTCGCCAGTGCTTCGGTGAGGGCATCCGTGTCGACCAGACCGCCGCGGGCGATGTTGATGAGAAAGGCTGAGGGCTTCATCAGGGCGAGTTGCTTCGCACCGATGAGGTGACGGGTGTCTCCCGTCATGGCAGCGGCCACGATGACCACGTCAGCCCCCGGCAGCACTTCGTCGAGCGACTCGGTTGCCACCGTGCGCGCGGCGCCCGCGAGAGGCGTTGTACTGCGCCTGACAACGGTGGTGGTGACACCGAACGGTTCGAAGAGCCTCAGCAGCTCGACCGCGATACCCCCAGCGCCGATGATGACGACGCTGCGGCTGTAGAACGACTCCCCCGTCGATGGCGCCCACGACGTCGCCCGCACCCGCTCGGGAATGCGGCGCATGAGCGCGAGAATGAGCATGAGCGCGTGTTCTGCGACGGGCTGCGCGTAGGCGCCTTTGGCACTGGTCCAGAGCAGATGAGGCCTGTCCTGGCTATTCAGAAGCTCTGCAAATGCGTCGACACCCGCCCAGGGCAGCTGCACCCACTGCACCTGCGGGTTGGCCTGCAGGTGTACGGCGAGATCGTCGGCGTTGACGGAGGTGAGCCAGACGATCGCCCGCGTCTCGGCGCTGATCGCGGCCACGACACCCCCGCCCGCGGTGACCGCATCAACGAACAGGGCGTTGGGGGTGGGAAGGATGGCGATGGGGCCCGGTGTCGGGCGAAGCTCATCGGCGACGGGTGTCACGTCGATCGAAAGAACCGCCGCGTGCTGCCCGGCCAGGGGGCCGGCGGTACTGGGCTGGTCGTAGCGAGAGGTACTCATTCGTCTCCGTCGTCGTCAGGTGAGGTGTGCTCCGCTCACTGCCCGCGGCCGCCGATGGCCTTGGCGAGGCCGGCGACGTAGGGATGCCGCGGATCGTTCAGCACGTCATCAATCGTACCGAGGCCCACAACCACACCCTCGTGCAGCACCACGATGCGGTCGACCGAGCGCCTGAGCACCTCGAGATCGTGGCTCACGATGAGCGTCGTCGCGCCGCGGTCGCGCTGGAGTTGAGAGATGACGTCGATGACGGGGCCGCGAACGGAGACATCCACTCCGGCGGTGGGCTCGTCTGCGACGTAGAACACGGGATCGAGGATGAGCGACCGTGCGATGGCGACCCGCTGGCGCTGCCCGCTCGAGAGTTCGTGGGGCAACTTGCGGGCTGTGCCGACCGGCAGCAGCAGGGCATCCAGAAGCGTGGCGACCCGCAGGCTCGCGTCTTTCTCGTTGTACCGTTTGTCTCGTGAGAAGAGCGGCTCGGCGATCGACTCGGCGATGGTCATGTTCGAGGTGAGATCGCTCGAGGAGTCTTGTGGCAGGTAGCCGACCCCGAAGGTCAGTTTGTTGAACGTGCGGCCGCGCACGCCCTTGCGGAGGTCGAAACCAAGGGTGCGGAGCCCTCCCCCCACGATGCGGGGAACAGATTCGCGCGAACCCCGGCCAGCCTGGCCCGCGGCAACCTGCGCGAACGTCGATTTGCCTGACCCGCTCGACCCGACCAGGCCGATGATCTCACCGGGCTCAATGCGCAGACTCACCCCTCGCACGGCGGTGTAGGCGGCGCTCACACTGTGGGCGGGGTACTCGATGGTCACGTCAGACGCGACCAGCACGGGCTCACTCATTGCATGAGCTTAACCCGACATGCTGCGAGCCGGCCCGCCCCGCGCCGTGAATACCGGGCCATCGGCATGCGCTACTCACCGTTCAGCGTGCGCCGCTCGGCCTCGACGTTCATCAGTTCGCGCTGGATGCGTCGGTAGCCTTCGGGGTCGACGCTGGAATCGATACGGTACAACTGCCCGAGCAGCTCTTCTTTGCGGCGTACCAGGTGACGCTCGATGAGCGACGACGTCACTCGTCTGAGGTAGACATCGAGCTCTCGCTCTGGCCGTTCGGGAATGGGCGCCACGGCGAGTTGCCCCACGAGGGTCGAGTACTCGGGGTCAAGCGACGAAGCGACGGCCGATACCCAGTCGGGCTGGTCGAAGAGGTCGAGGGAGGACGCTATGGCGTTCCGCACAGCAGCGAGCGGGGCGTTGCTGAAGCTCACGGTCGAGGCGCGCGCGATGAGGTCTTTACCCACCGACTTCGGGTACTGCAGCATGGCCATGAGCGCGTCGCGTTCGAGCCTCGATGCTGTGGTGATGGGCAGATCGGTGAGCGAGAAGACCCGCGCGAGTGGGGCATCACCCGCCCCCGAGGGGGCGCCTGGGCGCTGATCGCGGAGCTGGCCAGAGCCACCCTGACCGCCGCGATCGCGACTGTCGCCCTGCCCGCCGCCGCCCTGCCCGCCCTGGCTCTGCGCGTTTTCGCCCTGCCGGGTCGCCCGGTCACGGCTGTCGCGGTCGACAGCGGCCTTTCGGGCGTCACTCGCTCCCGCGGTGCTGCTTGCCTGAATAGCTCGCTCGACATCGCCGATCTCAACACCCAGCATGCCCGCGAGTTCGCGCGTGTACCCCGGGCGAAGCGCGGGGTCTCGAATGTCGGCCACAACCGGTGCAGCCTCTCGCAAGGCCGCCACCCGGCCCTCGACGGTGTTGAGGTCGTAGTTCGAGAGCTTCTGGCGAATGACGAACTCGAACATGGGCTTCTTCGACTTCACGAGCCGGCGCACCGCATCGTCACCGCGGTTCAGGCGCAGATCGCACGGGTCGAGCCCGTCGGGCGCCACGGCCACGTAGGTCTGCGCGGCGAAGCGCTGCTCCTCGCTGAAGGCGCGGAGGGCAGCCTTCTGTCCCGCGGCGTCGGGGTCGAAGGTGAAGACCACTTCGCCGAGGCCGGCGGTGTCGTCGCCGAGGATGCGCCGCATGATCTTGATGTGATCGACGCCGAACGCGGTGCCACAGGTGGCGACCGCGGTGGTGACCCCAGCGAGATGGCAGGCCATCACGTCGGTGTAGCCCTCGACCACGACCACCTGGCGACTTCGTGAGATGTCTCGCTTCGCCAGGTCGAGCCCGTAGAGCACCTGCGACTTGTGGTACACCGGCGTCTCGGGGGTGTTGAGGTATTTCGGCCCCTTGTCGTCGTCGAACAGGCGCCGGGCGCCGAACCCCACGGTCTGGCCGGTCTGATCACGGATGGGCCAGACGAGACGCCCGCGAAACCGGTCGTACGAGCCCCGGTCGCCTTGGCTTGTGAGACCCGCGGTGCTGAGCTCTTCGGTCGTGAACCCGCGGGTGCGCAGGTGTTTGCCAAGGTTGTCCCACCCCTGCGGGGCGTAGCCCACGCCGAAACGTTCGGCTGCGGCAGCGTCGAAACCGCGTTCGCCGAGAAAGCGCCGCCCGGCATCCGCCCCTTCTGTCATCAGCTGCTCGATGAACCACTCGCGGGCTGCCTCATTGGCGGCGAGCAGCCGTGCACGGTTGGTGTGGTCGCTGGCCTGGCCACCGTCTTCGTAGTGCAGCTCGAAGCCGATGCTTCCAGCGAGGCGCTCGACCGCCTCGCTGAAGGTGAGGTGATCCATCTTCTGCAGGAAGGTGAAGACATCGCCGCCTTCGCCGCAACCGAAGCAGTGGTAGAAGCCGACCTGCGGGCGCACGTGGAAGCTAGGCGAACGCTCGTCATGAAAGGGGCAGAGCCCCTTCATCGAGCCGACCCCGGCGCTCTTCAGGGTGACGAATTCGCCCACGATGTCGGCGATGTTCACACGAGAGCGCACCTCGTCTATGTCGGCACGCCGGATGAGCCCTGCCACGACGCCCTACTCTCGACCCGGCACGAGCCGGGCGTGCCATGAGAGCGCCGACTGGTCGGTGAGGCTGGCAACCTGATCGACGACGACCCGCTTGCGGGCACTGTCGCCCTCTGCCGATGCCCAGTCGCCCCGGAACGCCGGTTCGAGGTTCTTCTCGCCGGTGGCGAGCAGTAGCTCGGCAAGATCGACGAGCAGGGCCCGTTGTCTGCGGTAGATGGGCTTGCGCTTCGTGCTCGACATGACAAAGGCGGCGACGATGCCCTTGAGCACGGCGATCTCAGCCGATACTGAGCGCGGCACCACAATGTCAGCTCCGAAACGAATGAGATTCTCTGAGCTGTATGCCTCGCGCGTGGCGTGAGTGGCTGCGCCCGCAAATCGCCCGATGAGCTGGCTGGTGAGGTTCTTGAGCTTCGCCTGGTCGACTCTGCTGCCGTTCCATTCGTCGATCCACACGTCGAGCGAGTCGAGCCGGTCGAATGCCGCGATGAGCTCGGCGTGGCTGAATGAACCGCCCACCCACGAATGCATGCTTGTGACCAGCTCGTCGTGGTTGACCCTGCTGCCAAGGGCCGGCACGTCGATGTAGCCGTTCAGAACCGCGTCTTCGAAGTCGTGTACCGAATACGCGATGTCGTCTGACAAGTCCATCACCTGCGCCTCGACGCAGAGCGCCCCGACGGGCGCGCCCTCGCGCAACCAGGTGAACACCGGTACGTCGTCGGCGTAGACGCCGAACTTCTGCCGACCGCTGGCGTCAGTCACCGCATCAGCGACCGACCATGGGTACTTGCAACTCGCATCGAGGCTCGCGCGGGTGAGGTTCAACCCGAAGGAGGCGCCATCAGCCCCGAACACCTTGGGCTCGAGCCGCGTGAGAATGCGCAGGCTCTGCGCGTTGCCCTCGAAGCCGCCGATGTCGGCCGCCCACTCTGAGAGGGCCCGCTCGCCGTTGTGCCCGAAGGGCGGATGCCCGAGGTCGTGTGCAAGGCACGCGGTGTCGACCACGTCGGGGTCGAGCCCGAGGCTCGCCGCCAACTCCCGCCCGACCTGGGCCACTTCGAGCGAATGCGTGAGACGGTTGCGCGCAAAGTCGAGGTCGGCCGCCGGAGAGAGCACCTGCGTCTTGGCGGCGAGCCGCCTGAGCGCGCCGGAGTGCAGCAGACGCGCCCGGTCTCTCGCGAAATCGCTGCGCCGGCTGTAGTGCTCTTCGGGCTGGGGCCGCTCGGTGTCGTGCAGCGTGTACCCGCTGGCTACCGCCACCCGTTCAGCCACCGCTGTGCTCCACTTCGGCACCGGCGAGTTCGGCGCGGCCCGTGGTGTCGAGTGTGCGTGAGTCGAGCCACTTGTCGGGCAGGGCCGGGCGCTTGGGGCGACCGGCTCGGCCGCGGGGGCCCTCGGCATCGATTCCGGGGTAGGGCAGAGTGGGGTCGAGGGTGGCCA
This sequence comes from Subtercola sp. RTI3, assembly GCF_035018625.1. Lineage (NCBI taxonomy): Bacteria > Bacillati > Actinomycetota > Actinomycetes > Micrococcales > Microbacteriaceae > Subtercola > Subtercola sp. RTI3. The sequence goes on from NZ_JASJXO010000012.1 coordinate 12,409, forward strand.
GCAGGTCATCCATCTCGGCGAGCGTGGTGACCATGGCGAGGGCGGCACGCACCTCGTGGCCGACCGGGTAGCCCTTGAAGTACCACGCGACGTGCTTGCGGATGTCGCGGCACGCCCGCTCTTCGCCGTCGTAGAACTCGGTGAGCAGCTCGGCGTGGCGGCGAAGCGCCTCTGCGGCCTGGCCGAGCGGCGGGAACGCGCGGGCTGCAGTCGCCTCGGCATCGGTGATCTCGCCGGCCCGGTGGCGGAACGCCGCCGCGAGGTCGCCGAACAACCACGGCCGACCGAGGCAGCCGCGGCCCACGACGACACCGTCGCAACCGGTCTCGTCGACCATGCGGAGCGCATCGTCGGCCGACCAGATGTCGCCGTTGCCGAGCACCGGAACACTCGTGATGGTCTCTTTGAGTTTGGTGATGGCCGACCAGTCGGCCTGGCCGGAGTAGAAGTCGCCAGCGGTTCGGGCGTGCAGGGCGATCGAGGCGACCCCAGCCCCCTCGGCGGCACGCGCGGCTTCGAGGTACGTGAGGTGGTTGTCGTCGATACCCTTGCGCATCTTGACCGTGACCGGGATGTCGCCGGCCGCCGTCACCGCTGCCTCGACGATGGAACGAAAGAGGTCGCTCTTCCACGGCAGGGCAGCCCCGCCGCCGCGCCGGGTGACCTTCGGAACAGGGCAGCCGAAGTTCATGTCGATGTGGTCGGCGCGGTCTTCGGCCACCAGCATGGTGACGGCCTCGGCCATTGTCTTGGGGTCGACACCGTAGAGCTGAATGGAGCGAGTGGTCTCTGAGGGGTGGTGCGCGATGAGCCGCATCGACTCGGGGGTTCGCTCGACGAGCGCCCGACTGGTGATCATCTCACTCACATACAGGCCCGCGCCGTACTCGCGGCAGAGCCTGCGATAAGCGGTGTTCGTGATTCCGGCCATGGGCGCGAGAACAACGGGCACGTCGAGGGTGATCGGGCCGATCGTGAGCTTCGGTGCGAGTGTCGGTGCGGGGGCGAGAGTCGGTGTAGCTGGCATCACGTCAATTCTCCCAGAGTTTGACCGTCTGTGTGCCGACAGGGCCCACCCGGTGCAGAAGCGTCATGCCTCCTGCGTTGTGGAGGAGTCGTCGCCGGCCGACACGGGCCCGTCAGATGCGGCCAGGCCCGGTATGGCGCACACGCCGTTCACATCACAGACCATGCCGTCGGGCGAATCGGTGCCGAGCATCTGCAACAGCGGCGACCCCGCCCCGATCGATGCGAGCGTGGGCCCCTGCAGAGCGCTCATCGTGCGGCTCCGGCGTCGGCCGACGCAGCTGCGAGTTCGGCCCGCTCGGCGGTCAGCTGACCCAGAACCTCGGCGAACGCCGCCGCCTCCTGGGCGCCCGAGACGCCGTACTTCTGATCGAACACGAAGAAGGGCACGCCCTGGATACCGTAGGCGATGGCCTGCGCCTGGTCGGCGCGCACCGCGTCGAGGTACTCGTTCTCGCCCAGCGAGCGCAGAACGTCGTCGCGATCGAGCCCGATCTCGGCGGCCAGGTCGGCGAGGTCTTCGTCGCGACCCACGTGCTTGCCCTCTTCGAAGTACGCCTTCAGCAGCCGTTCCTTCGCCGCGAGCTGCACTCCGTGCGCCTTGGCGTAGTGAATGACCTGGTGCGCCTTCACGGTATTCGTGTGCTGCAGGGCGTCGTAGTCGTAGTGCAGGCCCACGCTTTCGGCGATGCCGGTGACGCGTTCGAGCATCTCGACGACCTGCGCGGGAGCGAACCCTTTGTGCTGGGCGAGAAACTCGATCTCAGTGCCCGCAAAGTCGACCGGCGTATCGGGTGAGAGTTCGAAGCTGTGGTACTCGATCTCGACGGGGATGGCCGTGCCCCGGGCATCCGGAGTCGACGAACCGTCGGCAGCAGTCGTACCCGCCACGCCATCGGATCCGAGGGCGGCACCGACACCACCCAGCGACGCCGAATACGCCGCAACACCCTCTTCGAGCCGACGCTTGCCGATGTAGCACCACGGGCACGCAATGTCAGACCACACGTCGACCTTGATCGCGGAGGGGACAGAAGCAGGGGACAGCTCGGTGATGTCGCTCATTTTCAGAGCAACAGGCTCCGTGGGAAGGGTATTCCCCCCGCTGCGGTTGGATAGCAGTATGACCCAGGTTCCGTGCGCATGACCCCCACCGACAGCATGCCCACCACCGACCAGGTGACCCCGACCGGCCGCGAACGCGTCGAGACCGATGCCCTCGCCCGCGCGCTCGAGATCGAGATCGTCGAACGCCCCCAAGCCGACAGCCTCGAGGCGGCCGCAGCGCTGCTCGGGCTCGAGCCGTCTGACGTGATCAAGTCTCTGGTCGTGAAGCGCCACGACGGCGACTACCTCTTCGCCCTGGTGCCGGGCGACCGCCAGATCAGCTGGTCGAAGCTCCGCGCACTGCTCGGCGTCAACAAGCTCTCACTGCCCTCCGCCGACCTCGCGCTCGGAGCCACCGGGTACGAACGCGGCACCATCACCCCGTTCGGCAGCCTCACGCCCCTGCCCGTCTTCGCCGACGAACGGATGCTCGGCAAACGCGTCGCGCTCGGAGCCGGCTCACACGGCCTCAGCCTACTCACCGACGCGAACCCTCTGCTCGCCGCCTTCGACGCCACCGTCGCCGACATCACCGACCCGCTGAAGCCGCGCGCCTGAACCATCGACGTCGAGCCGTGGGTGGGGCGTGGGCGGGCGTCGGCGTGGGCGTGGGCGGAGGGTATGGGGTGCCTGGCCGTCAGGCCGTGGGCGCGTCGATCGCGCCGCCGAAGCGGCGGGTGCGCCCGGTGTAGTGCTCGATGGCCTGCCAGAGGTCGGCGCGGGTGAAGTCAGGCCAGAGCCGGTCGAGAAACACCATCTCGGCGTACGCCGACTGCCACAGCATGAAGTTGCTGGTGCGCTGCTCACCAGAGCTGCGCACGAACAAGTCGACGTCGGGCAGGTCAGGCACGTACAGGTGCTTCTGAATGAGCTTCTCTGAAATGCCGCTCGGCTTCAGCCGCCCGGCCGCCACCTCGGCCGCGATCTGCTGCACGGCATCGGCCAGTTCGGTGCGACCGCCGTAGTTCACGCACATGGTGAGGGTCAGGGTCGAATTGTCGGCTGTGAGACGCTCGGCGAACTGCAGTTCGTTGATCACCGACGCCCAGAGCCGCGGCCGCCGGCCCGCCCAGCGCACCCGCACGCCCCATTCGTTGAGCTGGTCGCGGCGCCGGTGCAGTACTTCGCGGTTGAAGCCCATCAGAAAGCGCACCTCGTCGGGCGAACGCTTCCAGTTCTCGGTCGAGAAGGCGTACACACTGAGGTGTTTCACGCCGATCTGGATGGCCCCCGCCACCACATCGAGCAACGCCGCCTCTCCGGCCTTGTGCCCCTCGACCCGCGTGAGGCCGCGGCTGTTCGCCCAGCGCCCATTGCCGTCCATCACGACAGCGACGTGCGCCGGAACCTCTTTGGCCGCAATCGCGGGCGGGTAGACACCCGTGTAGTCGAGGGGCCGAAACTCGGCGGCCAGGGGTGAGGTCTTGCCGACTCGGCTCATGCAGCGGGCACTTTCTTGTTCGTGTTGACGGTGGAATTCGATCTGTCGACGTGTTCGAGCGAGCGCAGCCCCCGCTCGAGGTGCCACTGGGTGTAGGCCGCGACAATACCGCTGGCCTGCGATCGTACCCTCTCGCCCGCCGCGTCGGCCGTCACCCAGTCGCCTGACAGCAGCGCCGACAGCAGGCCCAGGGTCTCGTGGTCGAGTCGCGGCGTACCGGGCGGCGCCAGAGCGTCGCTGACCACGCCGCCGAGTTGCACGACGAACGCCGAGTGCGGGCCGGGAACCCCCGACACCGCACAGTCGGAGAAGCTCGGGGCCCAGCCGGCGAGCGACAGCGCACGGAGCAGGTACGAGTCGAGCGTGAGGCTCGAGCCGTGCTCCCCCCTCGAGAGCGAGCGGAGCGCCCCGACGAGCAACAGGTATTGCTGCTGCGTGGCGTCGGCCTCGGTGAGCTTGTCGGCCGTCTCGACCATCGCGCTGGCCGCCGTGTAGCTGGCGTAGTCGGCCGAGATGTCGGCCCCGTACGACGCGATGGTCACGGCCTGGGTGATGGTGTCAAGCGTGCGGCCCTCGAAGAACTGCACGTCGGCCACCATGAACGGCTCGAGCCGGGCACCGAACTTCGAGGCGGTGCGGCGCACCCCTTTGGCTACGGCGCGAATCTTGCCGTTCTGCCGCGAGAGCATGGTGACGATGCGGTCGGCTTCACCCAGCTTGTGGGTGCGCAGCACGACCACGTCGTCTCGGTAGAGGGGCACACCGCAATTATCCGCCCTGCGGCTGACATCGAGGCCCGAACCACCCCGGCATGGTAGAAACGTGAGGTGCCAGACGCTACCTTCGCTATTCCGTTCTGGGCCGATCTCGTTGCCGTCGGGGTGGGCTCGCTGCAGGGCGCCATGTTCGCCTCTGGCTTTCGAGACCGCCGCCTCGACCTGCTCGGCATCGCCATCATCGGGGTGGCCACGGGGCTCGGCGGTGGGTTGCTCCGCGATATCTTCCTCGTGGTTCCGCTGGTTGCACTGAGCACCAACTGGTACCTCGTCGTGGCGGTGATCTCGGCCCTGGTGGGCATGCTGCTGGTGCAGCTGTTCAACCGGCTCGATGTGATGATCACGATTCTGGATGCTCTGACCATCGGCCTCTTCGGCGCAATCGGCACCACGAAGGCCCTGTCGCTCGGGTTGCCCGTGGTGCCGGCTCTCTTCATCGGCATGGTGAGCGCCGTCGGCGGATCAGTCGTCAGAGACCTGCTGCTCGGCACCCGCATCGGCCTGATGCACGTGGGGTCGCTCTACGCGGTGGCGGCCGGCGTGGGGGCCACGACGTTGCTCGTGCTCTTCAAGCTGGGGGTACCGGCGGTGGCGGCGGCGATTGTCTGCGTAGTCATCACCACGCTCATCCGGCTGCTGGCGGTGAGGTACGGCTGGAGCCTGCCGGAGCAGCGCGCCCTCAAGCGGCTGCCCCGAATGCCCCGGGTGACGGGGTTGCACTTTCGCGCAAAGCCCCGCCCCTGAGAACGCGTGGTCGAAAGGGCCAGCCAGCCCCGCACCGAGCTAGACCGAAGCCAGTTCGCGGTCGCGCCCGGTGACCCGAATCGCCCGGTTCACGGCACTGACGACGGCTTTCAGCGACGCGGTGGAGATGTCGGCATCGATTCCGACGCCCCAGTAGGTGACGCCCTCGACCTGGCACTCGACATAGGCGGCTGCCAGAGCATCGCCGCCGGCGCTCAGTGCGTGCTCGACATAGTCGAACACCCGCACCTCGACACCCTCTTGCGCGAGCACATCGAGAAACGCAGCGATGGGCCCGTTGCCGTGGCCGACGATGTCGCGGTGCTCATCGCTCACCCGCAGGGCGACCGAGAGCGAGGTCTCGCCGCTCAGGTCGCTCGATGTGCTGGTGCGGGTGAGTTCGAACCGGCCCCAGCGTTCGTCGGCACGCTCGGCTGGTGCCGGCAGGTACTCGTCTTGGAACACCGACCAGATCTGCTCGCTCGTCACCTCGCCACCCTCGGCGTCGGTCTTGGCCTGAACCACACCACTGAACTCGATCTGCAGGCGGCGCGGCAGGTCGAGCTTGTGGTCGTTCTTCAGCAGGTAGGCCACGCCGCCCTTGCCCGACTGAGAGTTGACCCGGATCACGGCTTCGTACGACCGGCCGAGGTCTTTCGGGTCAATGGGCAGGTAGGGCACGGCCCAGACCAGCGAGTCGACATCGACGCCCCGCGCGGCAGCGTCGGCCTCCATGGCCTCGAAACCCTTCTTGATGGCGTCTTGGTGCGAGCCGCTGAACGCGGTGTAGACCAGGTCGCCCGCCCAGGGGCTGCGCTCGTGCACCTTGAGCTGGGTGCAGTACTCGGCCGTGCGACGAACTGCGTCGAGGTCGGAGAAATCGATCTGCGGGTCGATTCCCTGCGTGAACAGGTTGATACCGAGGGCGACCAGGTCGACGTTTCCGGTGCGCTCACCGTTGCCGAACAGGCAGCCTTCGATGCGGTCGGCACCGGCCAGGTAGCCCAGTTCGGCCGCCGCCACGGCGGTACCTCGGTCGTTGTGCGGGTGCAGCGAGAGAATGACGTTCTCACGGTGGGCCAGGCGGCGCGACATCCACTCGATGGAGTCGGCGTAGACGTTCGGCGTCGACATCTCGACGGTGGAGGGCAGGTTCACGATGACTTTTCGCTCAGCGGTGGGCTCGAACACCTCGATGACCTGGTTGGTGATGTCGAGGGCGAAGTCGAGCTCGGTGCCGGTGTAGCTCTCGGGCGAGTACTCGTAGTAGACGACCGTCTCGGGGATGGTCTTCTCGTACTGGCGGCAGAGCCGCGCACCCTCGAGCGCCAGGTCGATGATGCCCTGCTTGGAGCTTCGGAAAACCACGTCACGCTGCAGCGTGCTGGTCGAGTTGTAGAGGTGCACGATGGCCTGTTTTGCGCCCGCGATGGCCTCGTAGGTGCGCGCGATGAGCGTCTCGCGGGCCTGCGTCAGCACCTGGATGGTCACGTCGTCGGGGATGGCGTTCTCGTCGATGAGGCTGCGTACGAAGTCGAAGTCCGTCTGGCTCGCGCTCGGGAAGCCGATCTCGATCTCTTTGTAGCCCATGCGCACCAGCAGGTCGAACATGATGCGCTTGCGCTCGGGGTTCATCGGGTCGATGAGGGCCTGGTTGCCGTCACGCAGATCGACGGCGCACCAGCGTGGCGCCACAGTGATGGTCTTCGACGGCCAGGTGCGGTCGGGCAGATCGACGGCGAACGTGTCTTTGTACGGGCGATACTTGTGGGTCGGCATGGCCGATGGTGTCTGGTTGTTGAACATGGTGCACATCTCCTGTTTGCAAAGCTCTTGTCTGGTGGTGGGCCAACGACAGACTCCGCGACGGGGAAGGCCTGTTAAGACCCGTCGCGGCAGCTAAGAAGGAGCAGACCGAAAAACACAGTTCAACGCTAGCACCCTCAGCTGTGTCACGTCACCCGATGGGGGTCACCCGCGGGTGAGAAAGCCGATCGCGTGCCGCGCCGAGAACGTGGGAACGTAGGCGCGTGCGAGGCTCACCCCCACCGCCGGCAGACTGAGCGGGTCGCCGTACGCGAGGTACAGCGGCACCCGTTCGGGCCGGAACTTCTGTTTGAAGGCGAGCAGCGACTGAAAACCGTACACCGGTTCGAGGGCGCGGCCGAGAATGCCGAGCACGACCGCTGCCGAGCCTTCGCCCCCCGGTCTCTGGCTTTCGCTCTGGGCCAGCGGCGCTGCCGACAGGCTGATGAACTCCAGACCCTGTTCGCGGGCGGCCCGGATGCTCTCGGCCAGCGTGAACTCCATGACACCGTTCATCGTGTTCGACCCCCGCCGCATGAAGTCGAGCGAATACCCCACCACCACGCCCCGGCGATAGGTGGGCAGCCAGCTCGTGACACCGAGCACATTCTCGTCGGCGTCGATGGCGAGCATCAGCCGCACATCGGGATCAGTCAGCTCATCGATGCCGCCCAGCGTGAAGCCCATCTCTGGCAGGTTCTTCTCGGCCACCCAGCCCTCGGAGATCTCTCGGATCTGGTTGACGTGGGCCGCACTCAACCTCGCGTACGAAGTGAACTCGGCGCGCACGCCGAGCTTGACCGCCTTGTTGATCGAGGTGCGCACGTCTTGCATCTTCTTGCCCTCGAGCGAGAAGGTGGCTACGTCGATCACGGCCTCCTCGGCGATCTGCATCATCGACCAGTGCAACTCGTCGAACACCGGCTGCAGGGTGCCGGAGACGGCGTAGAACACCGGTGTCCAGCCGTGGTTGGTGCAGAACTCGGCGAATTCGGCAATGGCCGGCACCCGATCATCCGGTGCCCCCAGCGGCTCGCCGGTGGCAATGGCGACGCCGTTGATCACGCGATACGCGACTGCCGCGGTGCTGTGCTCTGAGAACCAGTACTGGTGGCCGCTCCAGGTGGTCATCCACGACAGCGAGCCGCTGGCACCTTCGTAGAGCAGCGACCGGATGCGTGCGCCCTGGCTCACTGTCGAGCCGAGTGTGATGTGCGAGATCGAAAGTATCGCTGCCACACACACGACGAACCAGAACAGCGGCCCCACCCACTCGTAGACGAACTGCGCGCCACCGCCGAGGGGAAAGACGTCGACCCGCTCGAGCGACAGAAAGCCGACAGGCATGAATCGTTCGGGCAGGTCAGCGAGTAAATCGGTGAACGACACGACTGGCGAGAACTGGGCCCTCATCGCAAACGCGATGACCAGATAGATCGCCGAGATCACGACGAATGCGACAGCAACGGTCATGAAGAAGCTCCACACCGCGCCCGCCCGGGTCTCGCGGGGGAGGATTCGGAGGTTCACCAGAAGCAGAGCGGCCACCATGAGCGGCACAGCCACGGAGATGATCACCGACACGCTGTACTGGTCGAACTGCCCGTTCGACAAATCGAAGAAGGAATTGGCGCCGACCGCAGGAAAGACACCGTAATAGATGATCCCGAGAATCGAGAGGAACACATTCACGGCGACGGCCAGCCAGAGCGCCACGCGCCGCCCTCGCACCACGCCGAGCGCGGCGATCAGCAACACCACCAGCGGCAAGAGAGTGACGAGCACCGGGCCGAGCCCGTCGAGACGCGACAACGCGAACGCATCGGCGCAGGCATCGGAATAGCTCGTTACCTCGCAGAACGGTACCAGGCCGTTCGCGCCAGCAATCGACTGCCGGATGCCCTGGTTGGTCATCAGCGTCTGACTGAACAGCAGCCCGAGCGGCTGCAGGGGGCCGAATCCGTTCGGAGCGATGATGGTGATGAGCGGGCCCACCGCGGTGATGGCCACGATGGCGGCGAGCAGCGAGCGTTGCTCGCGGTGGCTGCTGCGGCGGAGCACCCTCGACGCACGACCCGAGCCCCGGTCGCCCGCCGCGCGGCGGGGTGCGAACGGGGCCGTCTGCGGGGCATCCGGAGACCGGGCCAGGAGGCGCCGGGCACGCAGGTGCTGCATGAGCACACCCAGGAACACTCCCACTACGGCCGAGAGGGTGCGGTAGAGGTCAGACGGCTGGCCTGAGTACAGAACGAACATGAGAAGGGCAGCGAAGCCGATCACCCGAATACGCCGGCGAAGCAGAGGAGTGGCGAACGCGCTCGCCACCATAATGGTTCCGACGATGGGAATCAGCGGATCGATGGTGGAATGACCGCGCACCTGCTGGGCGACACCGATGTTGAGCCAGAGCGCCGCTCCCTGCAGCGCGAGCCCGAGAGTGCCGCCCAGCACCGCGACCACGACGTAGGCGAGCACGGCTCGCCAGGTGCCCATCAGTCGTTCGGCCGTGCCCAGCACAATGAGGATGATGGGCACCACCACGAGAATGTTCAGCGCTCGAGGAGCAAACAGTACCGAGGTGAGCGACGCGAACCAGTGGTGTTGGCTGACCACGGAGTCGAAACTCAGCGAGAGCATATTGTCGAACAGCTTCGCTAGCGAGGCGTGGAACAGCACCTGCAACACGCCGACGACCACGGCCACGCCCGCAATCACCCAGGTGAAGGGTATCGAGCGCGCCCACGCACCGACGGCGCGCACGCCCCGGCCGAATTGGATCTGTTTCACGAACCCAACCCCCAGCGCGCCGACAGCAGGTCGAACCCGTGCGCGAACGCATAGCTGGCCGTTGTGTAGTCGTGGGCGCTGCCCGGCGCCTCGAGGTACAAGGCCGTCATACCGGCTTCACGGGCGGCCGCGGTCATCTGCTCTGCGAACGGTTTGAAGATCGCATCGTTCTCCCCCGCTGCGAAAACTGCGAATGTGCTCGCGTATGGTGTGTGTTTCTTCAGAATAGTGAGGGGCAGTGCATTCGAATACGCTTTCGCGTCACCGCCGAACCCCGTGGCTATGGTAGTCGCGTCGTCGCCGATGGCGGGTTTCAACTCGCCTGAGACGTCGAGTATCGAACGGAACAACTCCGGATGCGCCGCCCCCAGTTGAATGGCACAGGTACCGCCCTGCGAGAACCCGGCTATGCCCCACTGTGCCGGGTCAGTACTCACCGGCAGGTGCGCAGTCACCCATGCCACCACGTCGACCGTCAGATAGGTCGAAGAGTTGCCGAGCGGGCCGTCGACGCACATCGGGTTGTAATCAGACTGGCTGAGCTGGTCGGGTGAGACCACGATCGGGGCCAGGCCGTGGTGCACCGCGGCATACGCATTGAGCGTCTCGGTCAGGTGGCCCGAGACGAGCGGGTCTGACGGAGACCCGGGCTGGCCGGAGAGAGTCACCACCACCGGCAGAACGGGCGGGTGCGCCGTGAGCGCGGCCGGCGGCAGGTAGATCACGGCGTCGCGGGCGGCGAAGTGCGAGACTCTGCCCGGGATGCTCACCGTGCTGACCTCGCCAGCGAGCGGCATGTTCGCGGGGGGCACCCAACTCTCGATGAGCGGCGAGCTGAGAGCGACCGTCGGCGACAAGCTCGGCAGCGGATGCGGATCGACGGGGCTTTGGCCGAACACGCTGCCGAGCGTCGGGTACTCACCGATGTCGATGTTGACGCTGAGTGCGGTTGTCGCCGCGAAGACGACAATGCCGACGACGCCCGCGATCCGGCGCCACCACCGCGAACGAAAGAACGACACAACGGCGAGAGCGAGGCCGGCGAACCCCGCCGCGACCCACGCAATCGTGTTCGCCGAAAGACCCACGCCGAAGACGTCGAGCCAGACGTCGAACACCCACGTCATCAGCCACCCGAGACCAGCGCCGCCCAGCACCACGACGACTGCGACGATGGTGTAGGTTCGGCGACGCCACCGCGGGCCGGGCTTCTGTGCCAGAAAGAACAGTGCCAACACCAGGGCGACGGCGTAGACGATGATGACGAGAGGGCCCGTGATGATGTTGGCGCTCCCGAGAGAACCCATGGCACCTCACTCGTTGCGAATCACAAAGCCCCCAGTGTGTCGTGACATTCTGGGCGTTTGCTCTGACGATGAGTTGGATGCCCGACTGCGCCTCTGAAGCGCCACCACACGTGCGAGCCGAATACCGTGCATGGCCCCACAGGATACGCGGCCTGAGCAGGCACGGCGTGGCCTGCGCGGGTAGTGTTGAAGATCCGAACCGGAAGGCTGTGGCAGCGTGCAGACGAACGACAAGACCGTACTCATCTCGGGTGGCTCCGGCTTCATCGGCACGGAGTTGACACGGCAGCTGGTGGCTGACGGCTACCGGGTCGTGCATTTGGTGCGGCATCCCACCCGAAACCCGAACGAACGCATGTGGGATCCCGACGCGGGCTGGCTCAACTCAGAGACGGTCGAACGCTCAGATGCCGTCGTGAACCTGTCGGGGGCATCCATCTCGCGTCTGCCCTGGACTCTGGCGTACAAACGCACCATTCTCGAGTCGCGGGTCAACGCCACCAACACCCTTGCCCGTGTGATTGCCAAGGCGAAAAACCCGCCCGAGGTTTTTCTGAGCGGGTCTGCGGTGGGCTTCTACGGCGACAGACCGGGAGAGATTCTCACCGAGCAGTCGAGCGTCGGCACCGGCTTTCTGCCCAAGGTCGTGGATGCGTGGGAACGGGCCTCGCGCATCGCCTCCCCTGCCAGCCGCGTGGTGAATTTTCGTACCGGTGTGGTACTCGGCCAGGGCGGCATCGTGTCGACTCTCAGCACGATTGCGAAGCTCGGCGGGGCCGGGCCCCTCGGCTCAGGCAGGCAACACTGGCCGTGGATCAGCCTGCACGACGAGGCGGCTGCGATTCGCCACCTGATCACCTCCCAGCTCTCCGGGCCGGTGAACCTCGCGGCTCCCACCTCGGCGACAGCCGCAGAGATCATGCGGGAGATCGCGCACCGGGTACATCGGCCGTATTGGCTTCCGGCGCCGCGCTGGGCCATCACGACGGCACTTGCAGACGCGGGGCGCGAGCTTATTCTGGCCGACCAGAACCAGTCGTCAGAGTTGCTCGCTGCCGACGGCTTCAGTTTCGCCGACACCGACCTCGGCGCGACGCTCGACCAGGCTCTGGCTCAGTAGTTCGCTCCCGGCCCGGTTCGGCGCACCGCACCGCGCATCACTGTGCGGCAGGGGCCTTCGCGTCGGCCTCGTAGAACGCGATCGACTGTCGCAGTGCCTTGCGGGCACGCTTGCGGTCACCGCTCGCGTCGTACGCCAGCCCCAGCCGAAACCAGGCGCGCCAGCTCCCGGGGGCAGCCTCGACCTCATCGCGATAGACGTCGAATTCGGCATCGGCCTCTGCGCGGAACGGCCGGCCGCTCGGGCGCTTCGGCAGGTCGTCGACGGGCAAGCCGCCTTCGCTCTCGAGGATGCCCACCAGCTTCTGGGTGGTGAAGCCGAACCGCAGCTCGCGGTAGAGCGCCCACGCACCCACGATCGGCATGACGAGCAGCGCGAGCCCGATGCCGACCCCGGCAGGTTGACCGGTACCGATGAACAACACTGCGTGCTGAAAGACGAGCGCGAGATAGACGATGAGCAGCGCCGCCATCACGAACGCGGCGATGCGACTCTTCACGCGCTCGTCACCCGAGCGGCCTGACCCGAGACCTGCTCGGGTACCGGCGCCCACTTCTCGTCGCCCCGCTGCGGGTCTGCCGCCGTTCTGGCCGCAAGAAGCTTCGGCAGATCAATCACCCTGTCGAGACCGACCGTGACACCCGTGGCCGTGCGAGCAGCCTGGAGGGCCAGCAGCATACCGGCCTCGTATGCGCTCGAAGAGATGGTCTCGTGGCTGAGGGTGAGAACTTCGCCGGTGCCGCCGAACACGACATCCTGTTTGGCTATGACGCCCTGCAGCCGCAAGCTGTGAATGGGCACGCTGGCCACTTGTTGGCCGCGGGCGCGCTGGTCGGTGTGAGGTGCTGACACCGGGCCGACTCCCGACCGGGCGGCAGCCATCAGCTCGGCCGTGCGCACGGCTGTGCCCGACGGGGAGTCGAGCTTCGACGCGCTGTGCGCCTCGATGATCTCGATCGAGTCGTAGAACTGGGCGGCCATGGCGGCGAAAGCGGTGGCGAGCACCGATCCCATCGAGAAATTGGGCACGATCACGACGCCCACGTCGGGCGTGGCCCGCAGAAGGTGTTCGAGGGCGAGAATACGGTCGCCCGACCATCCTGACGTACCGACGAGCACGTTGATACCGTGAGACACCGCGAAGTCGACCACGCTCTGGCTCACACCCGGAACGGTCACGTCGAGCACCAGATCGGCACCGAGCATGCCGTCGAAGCTGTCTTTCGAGCCGAGCGAGGCGAACACGCTGAATTCTGGGTTGGCTTCGATGAGGCCAGCGGCCAGCGTGCCCATCGTGCCCGTCGCGCCGACGATGGCGACCTTCGTTGTCATGTGATCCAATCTACCAAGCGCAGCTCTGGCTCTGGCCCGGCCGCAGCCAGAGCTGCAGCCGCGAAGAGCGGACTAGTACGGTTGCGGGTCGGTCAGGCCGGTACGGAGCTCCACCGGCAGGTGGCCGAGGTCGTTGTGGGTCACCAGCTCGGGCATGCGCCCGCTGCGGTACCGGATGATCGTGAGGGCGCAGTTCGCCTGGTTCACACCCACCCAGCGCCAGTGCGGTGCACTCATGGCCTCGCGAACGAACCAGCCGATGACGAAGTTGTGCGTGATGAGCAAGTCATGGGTGGTCTCCCGCGACGGGGTCAGAAACTCGGCCACCGCATCGGACATCTGCGCCCGACCCGCATCGACCTCCTCGTCGGTGACTGCGTTGAAGAACGGCTCGAAGGTCTTCGGCATCTCGGGTGAGTACTCGGTGGGCACACAGTCGAACAGCAGAGCCGTGGGCTTGGGGTCGAGGGCCGGCAGCTGCTGACCCATGATGGCTGCAGTTTCGGCCGCGCGCTGCAGTGGCGAGTGCCAGACGTTGTTGAACGGCACACCGCCCAGCCGATCGGCAATCAACCGGGCCTGGCGTTCGCCGCGGGGCGAGAGCGGCCCGTCGGCGACGCCGTACTCGGCATCGACCTGTTCACCGTGGCGAACGAGGTAGAGAACGTGCCCCTGGGTCACGCGGTCACCACCTGTGAGAAGGCGTCTGCGTCGAGAGCCCCGACGGCGGCGATCGAAAGCGGTCGAGCGACGATCAGCTGCGCGAGCTCCTGCACGTCGGCCGTGGTGACCGCGTCGAGGCGGCGGAGCCCCTCGTCGAGGTCGGCGAACTCACCTGTGGTGATCTCTGACCGGCCGAGGCGCGACATGCGGGTGTCGGAGTCTTCGAGCGCGAGCGCGGCCGAGCCCGAGAGCTGCCCGCGGGCGCGCGAGAGCTCGAGGTCGGTGATGCCGTCGAGCGCGAGCCGGCTGAACTCGGCGACGAGTAGGTCGGCGACGCGACCCGCGTTCTTCGGCGAGCATCCGGCGTACATGCCGAACACCCCCGCGTCAGAGTAGCCCGACGCGAACGAGTACACCGAGTAGGCCAACCCGCGCTTCTCGCGCACTTCTTGGAACAGGCGCGACGACATGCCGCCGCCCAGCACCGAGTTCATCACGCTGAGGGCTGATCGGCGGTCGTCTGAGGCGACGAAGCCCGGGTAGCCGAGCATCAGCACGGCCTGCTCGTTGGGGCGGGTCGTGAGCGAGAGGGCCGAGCCACGGGTCACCGTGGCCGAGTCGGCACCGCGGCGTTCGACGGGGCGGGCGGGCACCGAGAGATCCCACCCGGCGCTCTCGACGGCAGCTACCACCAGCCCGACGAGCTCGTCGTGGTCGACGGCACCGGCCACAGTCACGACCAGGTCGTTCGGGCGGTAGTTCGCGAGGTAGTGCTGCCATACGGCGTCACGGGTGACCGCGCGAATCGTGTCATTGCTGCCACCGACGGGCCGGCCAAGGGGATGCTCGCCCAGCACCGCCTCGAACAACCTCTCACCCACCACATCGTTCGGGTCGTCGTCGGCCATCGCCAGTTCTTCGAGAATGACGCCGCGCTCGTTCTCGAACTCGGTCTCGTCAAGAACAGACGAGGTGAACATGTCGGCCAGCACTGCCACAGCCATGGGCAGGTCACTGTCCTGGATCTTGGCGTAGTAGCAGGTGTACTCCTTGCCGGTGAGCGCGTTGTGCTCGCCGCCGACCTCGTCGAAGGCCACCGCAATGTCGAGGGCGCTGCGCTTCGGCGTGCCCTTGAACAGCAGGTGTTCGAGAAAGTGCGTGGAGCCGAACCGCGACGGCAGTGCGTCGACGAACGTGGCGCCCGAGCCTCGAGCAGCTTCGGCACCGAGCTCATCTCGCGAACCCACCGCCACCCAGAACCCGATGGTGGCGCTGCGGGCACCCGGTACCCGCTCACTCAGGATGCGCACCCCGCTGGGGAGCACCGATCGCCTGACCAGGGCCTCCCCCGACGCGGTCAGAGAGAGTTCGGGCAGGTCAAGTGGGAGAGCAACAGCACCGTTCATCGTTGCCCACCCTAGCCGATGGGGCTGACGGTGCCCCGGAGGGCGCGGCGCGGGTGGCGTCGCAGCGGGAGGGATGGACTCAGGGCCGGGCATCCGCTATGTCGCGTGCTTTCATCACACTGACGTTGTGGGCCGGCCTCATGCCGAGAACGATCTTGCCTCTGGCGTGGTGTTTCTCGAGGTCGTCGAAGGCCTGACGCACGAGATGAATGGGGTAGTAGCCCGAGATCAGAACGGTCAGGCTGTGTTCGGCCGTCATCTTGGTGAGTTTCTCAAGCACCTGGGTGTTGTGCCGGGCCAGCTCGGCGTCGGGGGTGATGGCCGCCAGTTCGATGATCTTGCGGTCATTGCTCGAGCGGAAGCGGCTGCTGTCGACGCCCAGTTTGTCGGCGATCTCGCTGCCATCCTGCCCGAAGTTGTCGATGTACGCGGCCACCCCGTCGGGCGCGAGCTTCTCGATACGCTCGACGATGCCGTCGCCGTAGATGACCGGCTTCACGCCGAGCTGTCGCAGGTAGTCGAAATTGCGCTCACCGCAGGTGCCGATGACGTTCGCTCCGCGCGCCTTTGCCAGCTGTACCTCCATGCTGCCCACACCGCCCGCGGCGGCCGATACGACCACGGTCTCACCCTCTGAGACGTGCACCGCGTCGATCAGCTCGTGAGCCGCCAGACCCGCGAGGAAAAGCGCACCCGCGACTTCCCACGCCAGCTGGCGGGGCTTCTCCACCAGATTGTCTGCCGACACGACCACGTGGTAGGCCTGCGAGCTCATGCGGGCGTGCCCCAGAACCTCGGAGTTGCGGCGGAACTTGGTCACGCCCTCCCCCACCTCGAGCACGATGCCAGCGAAGTCGCTGCCCTGCGTCTGCGGGTTCGCGGTGGCGACCTCGTCAGCGAAGAGCCCTCGCCGAATATAGGCTTCGATGTGGTTGATGCCGGCCACGAGAACCTCGACGAGAACTTCGCCTGGGCCCGGGTGCGGCATCGCGGTCTCGACCAGGTCAAGAACCTCGACCCCGCCGAACTCCGAGAACTGGACTGACTTCGTTGTTGCAGCAATGCGGCTCATGGGATGCCTTCTCTCTCATCCTGATCATGCCGCCGCCGTTGCCTCACAACAAGGCTCTGGCCGATGTCCGTCGCCCAGCGGCCCGCGTGGTACAAGCCCATTACCCGGGCGGCAGCACAAAAACAGCGTAGGCACGGCGGAGCCAACACCACTCGGTGCTGTGGGCGATCATCGCGTACCCCTGCCACGCGCCGTACCCTTCGGCACTGAACCCCGAAAGCAGTTCCACGGTGCGCGTTCTGGCGAGCAGCGACCCGCCCTCGCCGGTGCCCCACACAACCTCAGGCGGCACATCGGCGCACAATGCGTCGAAGACCCGTTCGGAGCGCACGAATGCGGGCTCCGCGAAGGCTGCCTCGGTGGCCTGATCGACACGTGCAGCGCCAAAACGCTCGACGAGCCGTTCGCGCACCCGCCACCACACCCGGTCGACATCAGACTCGTGCGGTTCGCCTGCGCACGAGCGGTCAGCTGTGCACCGGGCAAACAGCCTCGCGTCGGCCAGAGCGCCGCCGAATGGCGATGCTGACCACTCGACGTACCGGGGAAAGGCAATTTCGGCAGCGGTGCATGCCAGCCGCAGCCCCTCCATTGCCCGAATACGCTCACGCTCGTGATTCACGGGGTGAGCTTACCTCGGCATCAGGCGGGCAGGCCCGGAGAACGACGGATGCCCGCCACCACTTCTCGCGGGGCGAGGAGGGTGACGGGCATCCGGTGCCGCAGGACGCTGGGCGTCGGCGCGGCGGATGGTACGTGCGCTGCGATCGTGCTGCAGCGCGAGGTGACTAGCCTTCGGCGGGAGCCGAGGGGCCCTCGCTGTGGGCGGCGGAACCCTCGGTGTCGGCAGAGACGGCAACAAGGTTGTTGTCGAGCTCGGCCTCGTCGATCACCGGAGCGAGCGACAGCTTTCCGCGGTCGTCGATCTTGGTGATCTCGACCTGGATCTTCTGGCCGACGCCGAGCACGTCTTCGACGTTCTCGACACGCTTGCCACCGGCGAGCTTACGAACCTCGCTGATATGCAGCAGGCCGTCTTTGCCGGGCATGAGCGAGACGAACGCGCCGAAGGTGGCGATCTTGACGACCGTACCCAGGAAGCGCTCGCCGACCTCGGGGTTGAGGGGGTTCGCGATGGCGTTGACCGCCATGCGAGCGGCCTCAGCCGAGGGGCCGTCAACCGCACCGATGTAGACGGTACCGTCGTCTTCGATCGAGATGTCGGCGCCGGTGTCGTCTTGGATCTGGTTGATGGTCTTGCCCTTCGGCCCGATCAGCTCACCGATCTTGTCGACGGGGATCTGCACCGAGATGACGCGAGGCGCGGTGGGCGCCATCTCGTCGGGGGTGGAGATCGCAGCGTTCAGCACCTCGAGAATGGCGGTGCGGGCAGCCTTGGCCTGGCCGAGCGCGCCATCGAGCACCGACGTGGGAATACCGTCGAGCTTGGTGTCGAGCTGGATGGCCGTGATGAACTCACTCGTACCGGCGACCTTGAAGTCCATGTCGCCGAGCGCGTCTTCTGCACCGAGGATGTCGGTGAGGGCCGCGTAACGCGTCTCCCCGTCGACCTCGTCGGAGACAAGACCCATGGCGATACCGGCGACGGGTGCGCGCAGCGGCACACCGGCGTTCAGCAGCGACAGGGTGGATGCACAGACCGAGCCCATCGAGGTGGAGCCGTTCGACCCGAGGGCCTCTGACACCTGGCGGATGGCGTACGGGAAGTCTTCACGCGACGGCAGCACCGGCACGAGGGCGCGCTCGGCGAGGAAGCCGTGCCCGATCTCGCGACGCTTCGGGGTACCCACGCGGCCGGTCTCACCGGTCGAGTAGGGCGGGAAGTTGTAGTGGTGCATGTAACGCTTCTTGGTGACGGGGCTCAGCGAGTCGATCTGCTGCTCCATCTTCAGCATGTTCAGCGTGGTGACGCCCAGGATCTGGGTCTCGCCGCGCTGGAAGATAGCCGAACCGTGCACGCGGGGAATGACCTCGACTTCGGCATCGAGCGGGCGGATGTCGCTGAGACCACGGCCGTCGATGCGGATTCCGTCGCGGAGGATACGGCCGCGAACGACCACCTTCGTGACCGACTTGTATGCAGCCGAGAACTCGGAGAGCACGATGGCCTCGAGCGTTCCGGCCTCAACCTTGGCCGTGATGGCCTCTTTCACGCGAGCCTTGAGCGCGTCGTCGGCGTCTTGGCGCTCGATCTTGTCGGCGATCTGGTAGGTGGCGACGAGCTCGTCGTAGCTGAGCTCGGCGACCGCGTCGTACGAGGCCTTCGAGTACGGCAGGAAGACGGGGTACTCGGCAACCGGCTTCGCGGCCTGCGTCGCAAGTGAGGCCTGGGCCTCGACGAGCTGCTTGATGAACGGCTTCGACGCCTGCAGGCCCTGGCTGACAACAGCCTCGTCGGGCTTGGTGGCGCCGGCCTGGATCAGGTTCCAGCTGTGCTCGGTGGCCTCAGCTTCGACCATCATGATGGCGACGTCGGTCTGGCCGTTCTTGTCGGTCACGACGCGACCGGCGACGACGATGTCGAAGACGGCCTCCTGCAGTTGGGCGGCGTTCGGGAATGCAACCCACTGCGAACCGATGAGCGCGAGGCGCACGGCACCGATGGGGCCCGAGAACGGAACGCCCGAGATCTGGCTCGACGCGGATGCCGCGTTGATGGCCAGTGCGTCGTAGAACTCGCCAGGAGCGATCGACAGCACGGTGATGACGACCTGAACCTCGTTGCGGAGGCCGGTGACGAACGACGGGCGCAGCGGCCGGTCGATCAGACGGCAGACCAGGATGGCCTCGGTCGAGGGGCGGCCTTCGCGGCGGAAGAACGAGCCGGGGATCTTGCCCGCAGCATACGAACGCTCTTCGACGTCGATGGTGAGAGGGAAGAAGTCGAAGTTGTCTTTCGGGTGCTTCGAGACGCTTGTGGCGCTCAGCAGCATGGTTTCTTCATCGAGGTACGCAGCGACAGCACCCTGAGCCTGCTGCGCGAGGCGGCCGGTCTCGAAGCGAATCGTGCGGGTGCCGAATGAACCGTTGTCAAGAACGGCTTCGGCGAATTTGATTTCTGGACCCTCCATATGGGGGTTTCTCCTTCTGTATGGTGTTCCGCGCCATCCCGGCGCGTAGAACGTCGCATTCCCGTGTGGAACACGATCTTCCTGGGAGCGGGGGAACAGCGAGACGCATACCAGCCCACTCCATTTGTTGCAAGCTCAGTCTATCAGCGCGCGCGCCGCAGACCTAGGCAGCACGCCGGGAGCACCATATGGTTGCGCATTATGAACAAAGCTCTGCGTCTGGGCATCGCTGCCGTCGCCTCCTCTCTCTTGCGGTCGCCGTCTTCGGCGGAGCCGCACCGTCGTTCGCGGTCACGTCGCCATCACCCGTTCCCACATCCCCAGGAGGTCCGCCGGTCGCACCGACGGGCGACTACGCACTCGATCAGATGAACGCAGCGCACAACCACACGCTCGGGTCGACCCTTCCGACGTTCGAGCCGTCGGCCGCGGGCGGCAGGTCATCGGCCGAAGCGAGCATTCAGGCCGTGCCCGAGAATGCGACACCGGATGCCACAGCCAACGCCGTCTCGAGCACACACGTTCTCGGAATAGACATCAGCGGCTGGCAGCAGCTGAACTCCTCTGACTGGAACGCAGCATGGGCTAACGGTGCCCGCTTCGTGTACATCAAGGCAACCGAGCAACGACTGCACCAGCAGTTCGTCCAGCAGCCAGTTCAGCAATGCCAAACAAGTGGGCATGGTGCGCGGTGCCTACCACTTCGCGAACACGTACGAGTCGACCGGTGCCGTGCAGGCCTCGTACTTCGTCACCCACGGCGGTACCTGGTCGAACGACGGCCAAACACTGCCACCGATGCTCGACATCGAGTACGACCCTTACACTTCCTCAGACGGCACCAACAGCTGCTACGGCCTCAGCCAGCCCGCGATGGTGGCCTGGATCACCAAGTTCTCGAACACTGTGCTCTCGCTCACCGGCACGCTGCCAGCCATCTACACCACCACCAACTGGTGGAACCTCTGCACCGGCGGCAACCGCAGTTTCGCCTCGAACTCGCTGTTGGTGGCCTACTGGGTCGACAATCTGTCGACCGGCGCCGGCCAGCTACCGGCCACCTGGAACACGTACTCGCTCTGGCAGTACGCCGATTCGGGCGTCTTCCTCGGTGACCAAGACCTTGTTCAACGGTGACTACTCGTCACTGAACCTGTTCGCCTCGAACGGGGCAACGCCCACCGGCGGCACCTCACTCGACGCGAGATACATCACCGCGCTGTACGGCGACTACCTCGGTCGAGCGCCCTCGTCTGACGACATCAACTTCTGGGAGGCACGACTGGCGGCCGGCTACCCGCGCGGCTCGATCTCAGCCGGCTTCGTCGGCAGCGATGAGTACCGACTCGACCGCATCGACGCGGCGTACCAGAGCATTCTGGGCCGCGCCCCTGACCCACGCGGCCGAGTGAACTGGCTGAATACCATGCGCGCAGGCGTGATCACCACCGACGACATCGAGACCAGCCTGTACGCCTCGCAGGAGTACTTCTTGCAGCACGGCAGCACGGCAGCACGGCAGCACGGCAGCACCAACACCGGATTTGTTGCATCGCTGTATCCAACTCTGCTGGGGCGCCAGTGTGGTGCGTCAGACTATAGCTTCTGGTCGCAGCTGGCTGCCCAGAACGGTCGCGATTGGGTCATCGCATGCTTCTGGGATTCGACCGAGACCATCACCGAGCGCGTGAACGCGATGTACAAGGTCTATCTGGGCCGCTCACTCGACCCGTCAGACCTACAGACCTGGGTGAACCTCGCGCTGCAGATCGGTGACTCGGGGCTGCGAGCCGGCATCACGGGCAGCGACGAGTACTTCAACCGGGCCCAGACACGCTGAGCGCGAGTCGGCTGCGTGCGGGTGTGGCCCGTGCCCGGCCGGCTACGGCGCGAGCAGGGGGCCGACGTCGACGGTGATGACGCGGCCCTTCGTGGTGGTACGGATGCCCACCGGCACGGTTCGGTACTGTTTCCGGTCGGCAAACGGCACCAGCTGGGCAGCGATGGCCTGGTCTGACTCCCGCGGCAGAAAGCCCGCACGGTACAGGCGCTCCCCCACGAGAAGATCGACGGCGACGCGGTAGTCGCGGCCCATCCAGGCGGTGGCGCGCGGAACGAGCACTGCCACGAACTCGGGGCCGCCCTTCGCCAGCGCGGCTTCGATGCTGCCCTGGTGCCGCTGGGCATCCACGACCGGCAGCGTGCTGTCGTGGGCGGTGCTGTCGTGGGTGGTGCTGTCACGCGGCGCGCTGCCAGCCGCGGCGACCGGATGCCCGGGGGGCAGCAGCTCGGTCTCTGGCGTCAGAGCGAGCGAGCCCTCACCGTCGCGGCGCAGGCGATGCACGAAGAACGGCAGCACCTCGAGGAGCGCGGCGAGCACCGCCGCGCTGAGCAGCAGCGTGAGGGCGATGGGACTCACGACCGCGATGTCGAGGCGCTGGAAGAGAGCGGCGACAATCGAGAAGCCGAGAACGGCGGCGACCAGGAACGGATCCCAGCGCCAGAGCGGCAGCTTCTGCCGGGGTGCGCGGCGCGGGCGCGAGAAGTCGCGGGCCGGCGGGAGGTTCGGTGACATGGTCATGGTGTGAAAATGGGCCGCTCCCCCGCAGGAGAACGGCCCACTCTGCCAAACAAAGCGACTATCGGCGAAGGCCCAGGCGGGCGATCAGCGAGCGGTAACGCTCGATGTCGACGCTCTGCAGGTAGCCGAGGAGACGGCGACGCTGGCCGACCAGCAGCAACAGGCCACGACGTGAGTGGTGGTCGTGCTTGTGAAACTTCAGGTGCTCGGTCAAATCGAGGATTCGTGTGGTCAGCATTGCGACCTGAACCTCGGGAGAACCGGTGTCACCTGGGTGGGTGGCGTACTCGTCGATGATGGCTTTCTTGGCATCTGGCGTTAACGGCATAGATGACCCCTATTCTCTTAGTTGCGCGGCGCTCGTCGCTGGGTGCGTGAGCTCTCTTTATCCGCGGCCGTTTGACGGCAACCTCGTGAGTTTAGCAGATTCTGTGAGCCGCAGGGCCTGGCGGGGGCAGAGGGCGATCGCATCGCGTGCTGCGGGCAGCAACGACCTCTCGACGGGAACGTTCGATCTCTCGGAGACGGGTCGGTTCAGGGCGAGCGGGTAGCCCCACTCGTCGCGGCCCAGCAGCTCGGGCAGAAGTTCGGTGCAGAGCCCGCGGCCGTCGCAGAGAGTCCAGTCGATGTGGAGGACGGCCCGGTCAGCTGCGGCTGCGGCAGCGGCAGCCGCGGCTGCGGCTGCGGCGGCGTCCGGTCGGGGCGGGCGCGGGTCAGGCACCGTGCACCTCGCAGCTTGAGGCCAGGTGGGCGCGAACATCCGAAGCGAAAACCGAGAGCGAGCTGAGCACGAATCGCGCCGTGCCGTCGGGGTGGGAGCACGAACCGCGGCCGGTGACGAAATCGGCGAGTCGGGCGACCTCGGCGGGCAACCGCGGGTCGCGTGCCCGCGAGGCGATGCGGGAGAGCACGCCGGCCATGGCCGGCAGCCCGTTCACGCAGGGACCGCACTGCCCGGCCGACTGCTCGGCAAGGTAGGTGGCAATGCCCGCGGCCGTCTCGAGCCCGCAGCGGGCAGATGACAGAACGAAGACCACACCGGCACTGGGCGCCGCGCCGAAGGGGCTGAGCGCTTCGCGCGACAGGGGCGTGTCGAGGGCCGGGGCGGGAACCCACGCGCCGTGGTAGCCGCCGACGAGCACGGCACTGACGGGTGCCGAAGCTCCACCCGCGGCGGCAATGAGCACGCTCAGTGGCGTACCACCGGCCACCTCGAGCACCTGAGGCGTGGCCACGTCTCCGCAGACCGTCACCAGGCGCGTTCCCGGCTCCTGCTCGGTGCCGATCGAACGAAACCACTCGGCCCCGAATCGGGCGATGAGTGCCAGCTGGGCGAGAGTTTCGACGTTCTGAACGAGTGTCGGCCGGCCCTTCAGCCCCGCCTCGCTGAGATGCAACACGTGGTCGCGCGGAACACTGACCGCCCGCTCGACGGCGTTCACCACCGCCGTCGCCTCACCCGCGACGAATGCTTCGGGGGTGACGAGCACCTTCACGTGCCGGGCATCGGGCCGCTCGCCGAGGGCGCGCAGCACACCGGGAGCAAGCTCGGCCGTCGTGAAGAAGTGCAGATCGGATGCCCCCACCGCCGCGGCACAGAGCAACAGCCCGTCGATCACGAGGTGCGGCGCAAGGCTCAGCAGCGCGTGGTCTTTGCGGCTGAGCGGTTCGCCCTCTGAGCCGTTCGCTATCACGACGGCAGGGCGCGAACCACGACCGCTGGCGTGTGAGCGGGTGGAGGCGAGTTTTCGCCACACGGGAAACCCGGCGCCACCCCGGCCGTCGAGGCCGGCTGCCCGCACCTGCTCGATGACGGTCTCTGCGTTGGCGGGAGCGCCGGCACCAGCCCGGGTGGCGCCGGGGAGGGTCGGTGGGAGTGCTCCGTACGCGCGAAGGTGGGCGGCGAACGACGTGCCCGCGGCGAGAAACAAGCGAGCCGTGCCCCGCGGCGCAGAGGTGTTCACGGGGAGGTGTGGTGCTGCATCCATCACCGTCACGAGACCTCACCCGTTCGAACGGTTCGAAACTCGATGAAACGGGCCGAGACCCGCCAGGCCACGGCCCCGAGAACAAGGGCCGTGCTGATGCCGGCGATGACGAGAAACCAGCCGCTCGTACCGTTGGTGCCGTTGCCGATGGCGTGCGCGAGGGCGACAGGCCAGAGCACATAGGTGAGCCAGTGCACGACGCGAAAAGCGCGGAGGCCGATGCGGTTGCGCAGCAGGCTCGTGACGACGACCGCGATCAGAAGATCGACTCCCACGGTTCCGAGGCCCTGCCAGAACGGCAGAAAACTGCCGAAGAACGGTACGACGAAGTCGAGCAGGGTGAGCTGGGCGAAAGAATCGAAGAACAGCGAGACGATGTGCACCAACAGAAAGACGCACGAAACGAGCGACAGGTTGCGATGCACGAGCGTCACAGAGAAGCGGGGAAGCCCCGGCAGCGGGCGGCCCGACCGCGTGACAATACCCAGCACCACGGCCAGGGTGAGCGTGACCATCGAGACGATGCCGGTTGCGCGGCCAATGGCCCAGAGTGCCTCATCCATGGTTCAGCCCGCCGCCCGTACGTGAACGCTGTTCTCGTCGGGCCAGCCACCGAGGCTCAGAACGCGGGTCTCGGCGGTCACCAGCCTCGCTGCGGTGTTTCGGCGAGCGAGCCAGGCAATGGCGCTTCGCCCGCGAACAATGGATGCCGTACTCAGCGAATTCGCCTCGACACAGCTCGCGGCGGCCACCGTGACCGTCTTCCAGATGGGTGCGGCGGGCAGCCCCTGTGCCGGGTCGAGAATGTGGTGCAGCGCCCGCCCGTTCGACACCCAGCGGCGCTTCTGTGTGCTCGAGGTGGCGAGGGCCTGGCCTGCTGCCAGGGTGATGACGCACGACGGGTCGCCGGGCAGGTCGCACACGGTGATCTGCCAGCCGCCGTCGGGGGCGGCGCCTGCGGTGGCAATGTCGCCGCCGAGGCTCACGAGCACACCGCAGCCGAGCTCGGCGAACACGCGGGCCGCGGCGAGGTCGGCGGCGAGGGCCTTGGCGGTTGCTCCGAGGTCGAGGGTGAGGTCGGCGGGCACAGTGAGGAGGTGTCGGCGGGCGCTCCGCAGTGGCCGATCTCGCGGCGGTGCCTCGCACGGCACTGCATCGGGGCGTGCGGGCACGGCCGTGAGAGTGACCCGCCGCCAGCCGAGAATCGAGGTCGACAGGGTGACGACGGGAGACGCACCAGCTGCCCCGCGAAGGTCGGAGAGCTCGCCGACACCGGCCCGCGGCGCCCGCAGCTCTCCGATGTCACGGTCGTACCCGAGCCGGGCCAAGACCGCGCCGAGGGTGGGGTCGACGGCGCCGTCGGTGAACCGCGCGGCGCCCAACGCGGTGCGAACGAGCAGCGCGAGCAGGTCACTCACCTCGGCACCCTCGGCCAGCCGGGGTTGCAGGCGCACCAGTTCGGAGTCGGGCGAGAACCTGTTGCAGGCACGCCCCACCTCGCCCAGCACATCGGCGACGAGTTCGGATGCCCGGTCGATCGCCAGGGCGTCGGTGACGACCACCCGGGCGGTGGTGCTCCAGACGCTCCACTCGCGCGCCGCCGTGTCGGGTGCGGTGATGTTCTCCGGCAGCTGGTCGGCCGTGTCAAGCGTGTCGGCCATCTCAGGAACCACCCGACGTCGCGTGCGAGGAATGGCCGCGTCCGGTCGAGACGGAGGAGCTGCCGGAGTTTGTCGCGGCCGAAGAGTCAGACGTACTCTGCTCGCTCGTCGCCACGGTGCTCGAGCTCGACGAACCGGGCGTGCTGACCCACAGGGCGGCCGTGGTGAAGGCGGCCGCAACCAAGCTCGCTCCCCCGACGACGGCGGTGACCACAGCGGCTCGTCGCTTGCCCGACTGTCTCAGATTCATCTGGTGCCTCCCGGTGATCGTGGTACCGCCCTGACATTCGACGGCGCCACATGGTTCTTTCGTGCTGTCAGTCTGCGTGCGCTGACGTGAAGAACCATCGGAGCTTTCTATGAGCAGCCCATGAGTGTCGCCAGCGCAAAACCCGCGGCAGCAGCGGCCACGGCCACAACGAGCATTCCGACGCCGTTCAGCAGTGCCGCGCCGTACCGCCGCCCTTGCACCAGCCGTACCGTCTCGAAGCTCGCCGTGCTGAAGGTGGTGTAGCCGCCGAGCAGACCGGTGCCCAGGATGAGCCGCACGTCGCTCGAGATGACCGCACCGAGCGCGAGCCCGGTGACGAGGCCGAGCAGCAGCGAACCACTGATGTTGATGACGGTCGTTCCGACCGGGTACCGCACCGAGGTGCGCGAGCGAATCACGCCATCGAGCACAAACCGAGCCACGGCTCCCGCGCCGCCGCACACCGCAACGGCGATGGCCAACATGACGGGGTTCACGAGGCGGGCATCCGGCGCCGACGCGCGTGAAGCCACGAGCTGAGGGCGATGCCCCCGATGCTGGCCAGGGCACCCAGAACCACGGTGCCGAGGGCGTACAGGATGCCCTCGAGAATGCGCCCCGCCCCGAGAAGCGTCACGGTGTCGACCGAGAGCGCGCTGTAGGTCGTGAAGCCGCCCATCACCCCGGTACCGAGCAGAAGCCGCAGCGCTCGCCGCCGCCCCGCGTCGCTGCCCCTGCGGGAGAGAGACTCGAGAAGCACACCGAGGAGGAAGGCGCCCATCAGGTTGATGCCGAAGGTCGTGACGGGCAACCCGTCGATGGCGGGGTAGGCGGCCGAGAGGAGGTAGCGCGCCGCAGTACCGATGGCACCGCCGAGTGCGACCAACCCGAGAGATGACGGGCGCAGGTGCACGGCGACTTCGAAGCGCCCCGCGGCAGTGGAGTCGTCGACCTCGACATCGCTGTCGAGGGGAAGCTGCTGCGGTGAACTCACCAGCACAGCCTAAACTCAGCCCATGAGCAACTACGAATTCGGTGGCCGAGCAGACATCGAAAAAGCACTCGACATGCTGGTGAACCTCGACCAGGTGCAGTCCAACGCCATTGTCGTTCTCGAGATCGACGAAGAGATCGAGCGACTGCAGAAAGAACTGGTCAAGTACGACCGCGACCCGGCGTACGTTCCCGACAAAGACCTCATCGAGGTTGTCAGCGGGTATGTCGAGCGGGCTGACGACTGGAACCGAAAAGACTGACCCCACTGCGTCTGCGCTCAAGCGGCGCTGAACCGTCTGGGTGTCAGCGCTGCATGACCAGCAGGGTCGACGTGGCCGTGGCCAGCAGTCGGCCCTGGGCATCCGTCAGTCGCGCCTCGGTGAATGCCGCCCGGCCGCCCATCTTGATGACGGTGGCCTCGGCGCGAACCTCGCCGGTGTCGACCGTCATGGCCCGCAGGTACGACACCTTCAGTTCGAGGGTCGTGTACGCCTGATCTGCGGTGAGCAGCGAGTGAACCGCGCAGCCGCAGGCCGAGTCGAGCAGGGTGGCGGCATACCCACCGTGCACCGAGCCGATGGGGTTGTACACCCGAGCCGTCGGGGTGCCCACGAACACCGCCCTGCCCGCATCGATCTCGACCAGGTCGAACTCCATCGTCTCGCCGATGGCTGGGCGGCGACCGAGCGCCAGCATTGCGCGCATCTGTTCGAGGCCCGTCAGGGCGGGAGCGGCTTCGTCAGCGAGAGTCATAGTGTGTCCTTTACGGGAATGCGCGTCTGCGAGGCGAGGTTATCGCTCTCGCCAGCGAATGGCCGCGTGCATTGTGCACCTCCCACAGTCAACTGAACCGAATGCGAAAAAAATAGTGAGCGACCCGAACCATCCTGTGCTGACCGAGGCCCCGGCTAAGCACAGCCGCTTCGTCGATCTCACCCCGCTCAGGGAGAGCCCGGCGTTCGCCCGTCTGTGGCTCGGCGGCGCGATCTCGGGCATCGGCGGCCAGATGACCATCGTCGCTGTGGGGCTGCACATCTACGACCTGACGAACTCCACCTTCGCCGTGTCACTGGTGGGCGTCTTCGCCCTCGTGCCGATGATCGTGTTCGGGCTGTACGGCGGCATTCTCGCCGACTCGTTCGACCGGCGCCTCGTAGCGCTCATCTCGGCCATCGTCGCTTGGGTGTCGACCGCGACGCTGGCCCTGCTGGCCTGGATGCACGTCGATGTGGTCTGGCCGTTCTACCTGCTCGCCACCCTCATCGCGGTCGCCGCGACGGTGATCGGTGCAACCCGTTCGTCGATCGTGCCGCGCCTGCTGCCCGCTCGCCTGCTGCCCGCGGCCTCTGCCCTCGGCGGCATCAGCGTGGGCGCGCAGATCACGGTCGGGCCGGCCCTCGCGGGTGTGCTCGTCGCCAGCGTGGGGCTGCAGTGGACGTACACCGTCGACGTCGCCCTCTTCGTCTTCGCGTTCCTCGGCATCGTCGCGCTGCCCGCCATCATTCCCGAGGGCGACAAACGCCGGCCCGGCTTCTCGTCGCTGGTCGACGGAATGGCGTTTCTGAAGAGCTCACCGAACGTGCGCATGTCGTTCATCGTCGATATCGTCGCGATGACCTTCGGGCAGCCCCGAGTTCTGTTCCCGGCTGTCGGCGCGCTGCTGCTCGGCGGCGGCGCGATAACCGTGGGAATTCTCACCGCGGCCGCGGCCATCGGTGCGCTGCTCAGCAGCGTCTTCTCGGGGCGACTCGGTCACGTGCGCTGGCAGGGCCGGGCCATCGGCCGCGCCATCACGGTCTACGGCGCGTTCATCGCGGCCTTCGGTGTCGTGCTGCTGGTGGCGAGCAGGATCGGCACCAGCGGGCTGCACCCGGTGACCGAGTCGATCGACGATGCGAACATTCCGGCGCTGATCGTTGCGGCAATCCTCCTGGCCGGCTCTGGTGCGGCCGACAATGTCAGTTCGATCTTTCGCAACACGGTGCTGCAGGCGGCCGTTCCCGACAACATGCGCGGCCGCATCCAGGGTGTGTTCATCGTGGTGGTCAGCGGCGGCCCACGCCTCGGCGATGCCTACGTGGGCATTCTGGCGACCGTCGCGGCGGTGTGGTTTCCGCCGCTGCTGGGCGGTTTCGTGATCATGGCACTCATTGTGGTGCTGATGCGCGCGAACAAGCGGTTCAGGGCCTACGACGCACTCGCGCCGACCCCGTAGGATCGGCGCGAGTGGCAAGCGAACTGACGCAGAGGTGCGGCAGCCGTGCAGTTTTCTAGCTGACGCCCAGCAGGTCGATCACGAAGATGAGGGTGCGACCCGAGAGCTGGTGGCCGCCGCCCGCGGGGCCGTACGCCAGCTGCGGCGGAACGGTGAGCTTGCGGCGCCCGCCGACCTTCATGCCGGGAATGCCCTGCTGCCAGCCGGCGATGAGCTGGCGCAGCGGAAAGTTGATCGACGAGCCGCGGCTCCACGACGAGTCGAACTCGTCGCCCGACTCGTAGTCGACACCGAGGTAGTGCACGTCGACGGTCGAGCCGGCGGCCGCCTCAGCGCCGTCGCCCACGACGATGTCGATGATTTCGAGGCCCTCGGGGGCCGGGCCGTCAGGAAATTCGATTTCGGGTTTTGCGTTGAGATCTGTCATCCCTCTATCAAACCGGGCCGCGGCCCCGACGTCAAAGCGAAGACCCGCGTTCGACGATGGTGAGCCGCTGCGTCGGCCTGGTCATCGACACGTACAGCGCCGACGCCCCGCGCGTGCTGCCCTCGAGAATGGCCGTGCGATCGACGATCACCACCGAGTCGAACTCGAGGCCCTTCGCCTCTTGCGGGGTCATCACGGCGACCTGGCGGGTGAGTCCGACCGCACCGAGGCCGGTTTCGCCGGGCAACGCCTGCGCGAGCGCACTGAAGACCGAGTCGAGGGCGGCGGGCGTAGCGATGACACCGATGGTGCCGCGACTGTCGATCTCGCGGTCGGCGGTGACGGCATCCAGAACCGCCTGGGCGAGCACGTCATCGCCGGCACCGGATGCCCGCACTGTCACAATCGGCCATTCACTCTGCCGCACCGACGTCGACCGGGTCACCGGCAGCCCGTGTTCTTCGGCCATCTGCTGTGCCGCGTCGGCGATCTGCGTGGGAGTGCGGTAGTTCACCGTGAGCTCTTCGAGGCGCCAGCCGTCGCCGAGCTTCGCCCGGCCGACCAGCGGCAGAACGGCCTCTCGCCAGCTGCTGGCACTCGCGGCCGCGCTGGCCTGGGCGATGTCGCCCACGATGGTGAACGAGCGCATCGGCCCGCGGCGGCGGAGCAGCCGCCACTGCATCGGCGACAGCTCCTGGGCCTCGTCGACCACGATGTGCCCGTACGTCCACGTGCGGTCTGCGGCGGCGCGTTCGGCCGTCGTGCCGCGGGAGGCAAGCTCGGCGAAGTTGTCAGCGAGGTCTTCGGCGTGCACGAGACCCTCGACGTCCATGTTGCGAATGGCGTTCTCGGCGTTCTCGATGTCGCGCTTGCGCTGCTGCTTGTTCTCCCGATCGAGCGCCGCCGAGCGCTCGTTGTGCTCTCCGAGGTGCTCGGCCGCCTCATCGAGAAGCGGAATGTCGGACACCGTGAACGGCGCGTCTCTGTCGCGGCGCAGCAGGGCGCGTTTGGCTGGGCTCCAGGTCGGGGTCAGCTCGGCGAGCCACTGCGGCCGGGCGTAGAGGTCTTGCAGAAGCTTCTGCGGGCTGAGCGGGATCCACGCGGTGTTCAGCGCGACCTTGACGTCGTACGCCGAGCGCAGGTCTTCGCGCAGCATGCCGTAGTCGTCTTCGTCGACCGTGTTGCCGTGCGAGCGCAGCTGAGCGGCCAGGGCACGCGTGAGGTCGTTCAGGGCGGTCTTGACGAACGACACCCGGGCCTCGTTGTACGGCTTTCGCTTCTCGTTGGCCCGGGCGATGGCATTCGCGATCACGTGCGGCTCGAGGGTGAGCGGCTCGCCGTTCACGTCGAGCTGCTGCGGCTCGGCGGGTACCCGCTGGCGCGAGCGGATGGCGCGTTCGATGAGGCTCGCCATAGCGGTCTCGCCCTTCACGACGGCGACCTCTGGCTCGTCTTCGGTGATCGCGTCGACCCCCGGGTAGAGCTGGCCCACGCTCGCGAGCACAACGCCGGTCTCGCCGAGGCTCGGCAGCACCGCCTCGATGTACTGCAGAAAAGCGCGCGAGGGGCCCACCACGAGTACACCCGACGACTTCAGCCGGTCGCGGTGCGAGTACAGCAGGTACGCGGCGCGGTGCAGCGCCACGGCGGTCTTGCCGGTGCCGGGGCCGCCCTGCACGACGAGCACGCCAGCGAGGTCGCTTCGAATGATGCGGTCTTGCTCGGCCTGGATGGTCGCCACGATGTCGTGCATCCGACCGGTGCGCTCGGTGGTGAGCGACGCCATCAGCGCACCCTCGCCCTGAAGCTGGCTCGCCTCATCGTCGGTGAGGCCCTCGCTGTCGAAGATCTCGTCTTCGATCTTGACGATGCGCCGGCCCTTGCTCAGCAGGTGACGCCGCGACCGGATGCCCATCGGAGTGGCCGCAGTGGCCTGGTAGAAGGGGCCCGCCTGGGGTACACGCCAGTCGAGCAGTATCGGCTTCAGGTTCTCGTCGCGAAGGCCTATGCGGCCGATGTAGCGAAACGGGGTGTCGTCGTCGGGGTCGGGGTCGGCGTCTCTGTCGGCGTCGGCGTCGGCGCCTGCATCGCCTTCCGCGCCCGACGCGCCGGCCACAGCGGGGGCCGGCGCAGCGACCGACTCGAGGCGCCCGAACGCGAGCCGCTCGTCGACCTCGTTCAGCTGGGCGATGCGGTCTTCGAACACCCGCGCGAACGCGTCGCGCTCCGAGCGGCTCTGGTGGTTGCCACCGACGTCTTGGCTGTGAACTCGCTGAAGCTGCTTGTGGGCATCCGTTCTCAGTTCATCGAGCCGTTCATACAGCTTCTCTACATACGCACGTTCACGGTCAAGTTCGGCTGAAGCCACGTTCGGTACCCCTCAAAAATCCGGCAGATTATTCTATCCCGGCGCTGAGGGGGGTGAGCGTCACCGCTCAGAACATCGTGCCCGGGTTCATGATGCCGAGCGGGTCGAAGACGGCCTTGATCTGCCGCTGCAGGTCGAAGCTGTCGGTGCCCACCTCGTCTCGCAGCCAGCGTTTCTTCAGCACGCCGATACCGTGCTCGCCGGTGAGGGTTCCGCCGAGGTCGAGGGCGGCCCGAAACAACTCCCCGGCGGCCTGCCACACCACGTCGGGCACCTCACCTGATGCGAGAGCCAGTTCGGGCGTGATGACGAAATTCGGGTGCAGGTTGCCGTCACCGGCGTGCGCCACAGTGGGAATGCTCAGGCCCCACTTCGCCCCGATGCGCTCGATCTCGCCGAACATCGCCGCGAGCTGCGAGCGCGGCACACAGACGTCTTCGATCAGCACTTCACCCCTGGCGGCGAGCGAGGGGTGAACGCTCCGCCGCACCGCGAGCAGCCGCTCGCCGACCTCGGGGTCGATGGTGAGCTCTGCCGTGCCGCCCGCGCCCGTGACGATCGCGAGAATACGGTCGGCTTCGTCAACGGATGCTCCCCCATCGGTCTGCACCAGCAGGTACGCACCGCCCGATGCCGAGAGCGTGGTGCCGTTGAAGGCATCGATGGCTTTGAGCGCCTCATGGTCGATGAGTTCCATCACGGCCGGTCGAAGGCGAGCAGCTGTGACGGCAGCCGAGGCCGCGGCGGCCGCCACGATCGTGTCGAAGAACGCGCCGATCGTGACGACGGTTCCGGCGGCGATGGGCCGCAGCCGTACGGTGGCCCCGACGATGACGCCGAGGGTCCCCTCTGAGCCGGTGAAGAGCGCGGTGAGGTCGTAGCCCGTGACGCCCTTGATGCTGCGGTGGCCCGTCTCGAGCATCCGTCCGTCGGGAAGCACAACGGTGAGGCCGAGCACCGCCTCACGGGTGACCCCGTACTTGGCGCAGAGCAGGCCGCCGGCGTTCGTGGCGATGTTGCCGCCGATGGTCGAGATGGCCTTGCTGGCCGGGTCGGGCGAGAACACGAGCCCGTACTGTGCGACCGCATCGCTCAGCGCCTGGTTGATGACGCCGGGCTCGACCACAGCCAGTTCGTCGGCGAGCGCCACCTCGAGAATGCGGTTCATCGACGCCGTCGAGAGCACGATGGCTCCGTCAGAACCGGCGCCTCCCCCGGCCAGGCCGGTCGCGGCCCCCTGGGGCACTACCGGCACGCGCCACTCGGTCGCGATACGCATGACGGCCTGCACGTCAGCGATGCTCTCGGCCCGCACAATGGCGAGCGGCATGCCCGGGGCGGTGTAGCCCGAACGGTCGGCCCGAGCCCCCTGCAGTTCAGCGGGGTCTGTGCTGAGACGAGAGCCGAGTTCGGCCCGCAACCGGTGGAGAACGGCGGTGGAGGTGGTCATGCACCCCATGCTAAAGCGCACACCTCACGGTGCACCGTCGACGGGCGTGCGGCGCTGGTTCGACCGCTAGCATCGAAACGTGAGCGAATCGAGCGAATTGTCGGCCTACGACACCAGTCGTCGCCCCGAAGACCTCACCGAGTCTGAAAGAGACAAGCTCGAACGCAACTGGACCGAGCTGCTGCAAGAACTGCGGGTGATTCAGACCGGTACGCAGATTCTCACCGGGTTTCTGCTCACACTGCCCTTTCAGGCGAAATTCCAGACCCTCGGCAGCGCGCAAGTGACGCTGTACCTCTGCCTCGTCGTGGGCGCGGCACTCGCGACAGCACTCGCGCTGGCACCGGTGAGCGTTCACCGGGCGCTGTTTCGGCACCGGGCCAAGGCGCAGATCGTGAACACCGGCAACCGCCTGGCCATCGCGACGCTCACGGTCGTCTCTCTCGTACTGACCGGAACCATGGTGTTCGTGTTCGACATGGTGGCCGGTGACGTTGCGGCGATCGTGGCCGGCATCGCTGCGCTGGTGGTACTCGCGGCTCTCTGGGTGGCCTTGCCGCTGGCGGTTCGCCCGCGATGAGCGAGCTCGGGGGCATGGCTGGCGAGCGGGGTGTCTCCGGGCTCAGCCTGCGGGAGCGCCGCGCCAGCAGTGCGCTTCGTGCACTCGACCGACGGGCGATTCTGTACGCCATGCGCCGTGCCACTCACGGCTTCTTTCTGCATCGCGGAATCGACGCGGGCGCGACCCTCACCTTCTTCTCGGCCCTGGCGTTCTTTCCCGCCACGCTCGCGGTGGTCTCGACGGTGGGCCTGCTCGACCCACAGGGTGACGCGGTGCGGGTCATTCTGAACGTCATCGACACCTTCGTGCCGAAGTCGACAGTCGGCACCACTCGGCTGGCCCTCGAGCAGTTCACACGCATGCCCGACCCGTTCTTCACTCTCGTGGTGGGCCTGGCGCTCACCGTCTGGACCGGCGCCAGCTATGCCACCGCGTTCGGCCGCATCGTCAACGGGGTCTATGGAGTCGAAGAGGGCCGCCGCTTCATCAAGCTGCGCCTCCTCATGCTGCTCGAGGCAGTTGTGCTCATCGTGCTGCTGTTCACCATCGCGGTGATCGTGATCATCACCCCCGACGTGGCGAAGACCATCGTGACAACCCTCGGCTGGCCGCCCGTGGCCAGTCTGGTGTGGAGTGTGCTCAAGTGGCCCGCCCTCGCGCTACTTGCGGTATTCACTGTTGTTGTGCTTCACTACGGCACTCCGAACCTGAGGCGCCCACGCATCCGTTTGCTGTCGGTGGGCGCCACATTCTCGATCGTCGCGTGGAGCCTCACGACGGCCGGGTACTCGTTCTACGTGTCGACCTTCGCCGCGTACGACAAGTTCTACGGGCTGCTGGGCGGGGCGATCATCACGCTGATCTGGCTCTTTCTGTCGAACCTCGTGCTGGTCATCGGCGTGGAGGTCGACGCCGAGCTGACGAGGGCCCGGCAACTGCTTCGGGAGATACCGGCTGAGGAGAGCATCCAGGTGCCCCTCAGAGACAATCACCGCAACCTCATTCTCGCCCGGCGGCTCGAGCGCGACACCTCGGAGGGCGTGGCTATTCGCGGGGAGGCACGTCGCCTTCGCCGCCAGCGGCCGCCAGCGAACTGAGCACGGCGTTGCCGCCCGTGAGAACGGCTTCGGCATCGGCGCCCACGATGGGAATGGCCGAGGTGATGGTCTCGAGCCCCGACAGCCGGGCGGGTGAGAGCAGCTTGGTTACGCGCTCGCGGGTCATCAGGTTCGCCTCAACCACGAGGTCGGCGATGTTTCGACCCGTGAGCAGCGCCGTCTTCGCCAGCGCCGACGAGGCCGAGTAGCCGATGTAGGGCGTGAGGGCTGTCACGACCCCCACCGAGGTGGAGACAAGCCGGTCGAGCCGGTCGACGTTCGCGGTGATGCCGTCGACGCAGTTGATACGCAGGGTGCGAAAGCCCTGCGTCATCCAGGCGATGCTCTGCAGCAGCGAGTGCGCGATGACGGGCTCGAAGGCATTGAGCTGCAGTTGGCCACCTTCGGCCGCCATGGTGACCGTGACGTCGGCACCCGCCACCGAGAAGGCGATCTGGTTGACCACCTCGGGAATCACCGGGTTCACCTTGCCCGGCATGATGCTCGAGCCGGCCTGGCGCGGCGGCAGGTTGATCTCGCCGAACCCCGCCTGCGGGCCGCTCGAGAGCAGGCGCAGGTCGTTGCAGATCTTGCTCAGCTTGATGGCAGACCGCTTCAGGATGCCCGACAGCTGCATGAACACCCCCGCGTCGCTTGTGGCCTCGATGAGGTCGGGGGCCGTGACGTACTCGAAGCCGGTGAGCTGGCGCAGGTGCCGCCGCACCGCGTCGGCGTAGCGCGGGTCTGCCGTGATGCCGGTGCCGATGGCCGTGGCGCCGAGGTTGATCTCCCAGAGCAGCGGAACCGTCTCGGCCATGCGCTGGTTGTCTTCGGTGAGGGTCGTGGCGAAGCCGTGGAACTCTTGCCCGAGGGTCATGGGCACCGCGTCTTGCAGCTGTGTGCGGCCGATCTTCAGCACGTCGTTGAATTCGACGCCCTTCAGAGCGAATGAGTCGCGCAGCAACTCGTGCTCGGCAAGCAGGCGCTGCAGACCGAAGCACAGCGCGAGCTTCACCGCCGTGGGGTACACGTCGTTCGTGCTCTGGCTGCGGTTCACGTCGTCGAGCGGGTGCAGCACGCTGTAGCTGCCCTTGGGTTCGTCGAGCAGGCCGAGCGCGATGTTCGTGAGCACCTCGTTGGCATTCATGTTGGTCGAGGTGCCGGCACCGCCCTGGATGACCCCCACCACGAATTCGTCGTGAAACCGGCCGTCGCGAACCAGCTGGCATGCCTCGTCGATGACGCGCGCCTTCTCGGCGCT
Organism: Subtercola sp. RTI3; assembly: GCF_035018625.1. Classification (NCBI taxonomy): domain Bacteria; kingdom Bacillati; phylum Actinomycetota; class Actinomycetes; order Micrococcales; family Microbacteriaceae; genus Subtercola; species Subtercola sp. RTI3. The sequence goes on from NZ_JASJXO010000012.1 coordinate 48,944, forward strand.
CAGCACACCGATCTCGGCGTTCGCCCGCGCCGCCGCCTGCTTCACGATGACAAGAGCATTCACGAGGTCGGGGTAGACCGAGATGGCCCGGCGACTGATGGGAAAGTTCTCGAGCGCGCGGGCGGTGTGGATACCCCAGTAGGCGTCGACCGGAATCTCGACCGACCCCAGAGAGTCTGTCTCGGTGCGGGTCAGGGCAGCACCAGTGCTGCTCAGCGGTACGTCAGGGCTTGTCTCGTAGTTGTTCGGCACCACAAAAACGTTACTCGGTGGCGGCCGGGTCAGGTGAGTTTTCTGAGGAATCCGCGAATGAACGCGTCTTTCTTCTGCGTGAACGGCGGATACACGAGGTTAAACGTGTCGGGCTTCAGAATCTTGCTCAGCACGGCCTTCTCGTGGCTGAACACAGCGAGACTTCGTTCGCCGTGGTACGAACCCATACCGCTCTGGCCCACACCCCCGAACGGCAGCGTCTGCACGAGCAGGTGGGCCGCGGGCACGCCGAATGCCAGAGCGCCAGAAGAGGTCTGTGTGGTGAACCGGCGCCGGGTGGCCTTCGACTCGCTGAACACGTAGAGCGCGAGCGGCTTGTCGCCCGCGTTGATGAAGTCGATGGCGTCGCTGAGCGAGTCGACCGTGACGATCGGCAGAATCGGGCCGAAGATCTCTTCTGACATGATGGGTGCGTCACGGCTGACGCCCGAGAGCACGGTGGGGGCGATGTAGCGGGTGCGGGCATCCGAGTCGCCTCCGGTGACAACCGTTTCGCCCTCGAGCAGGCCGACGAGGCGCTCGAACTGCCTGTCGTTGACGATGCGACCGTAGCTGTCGCTCGATGCGGGGTCACTGCCGTAGAACTCGGCAATCGTATCGACCAGCAGCGCTCCCAGCTTCGCGGCGATGGCCGGGGTGGTGAGCAGGTAGTCGGGTGCGACGCAGGTCTGGCCGGCGTTCATGAACTTGCCCCACGCGATGCGGTGGGCCACCACGCGAAGATCGACGGTGTCGTCGACGTACACCGGTGATTTGCCGCCCAGCTCGAGGGTGACGGGAGTGAGGTTCGCGACGGCTGCCTGCATGACGATGCGGCCCACGCGCCCGTTGCCGGTGTAGAAGATGTGGTCGAAGCGTTCAGCCAGCAGCTGGGTGGTCTCGTCGACTCCGCCCTCGATGAGCGCGACGGCGTTGCTGTCGAAGTACCGGGCGAAGAGGCGGGCGAACACCGCCGAGGTGGCGGGGGCGAGCTCGCTGGGCTTCGCCGCGACAGCGTTGCCCGCGGCGAGCGCCCCGATGATGGGCACGAGCAGCAGTTGAACGGGGTAGTTCCACGGCGCGATCACGAGCACCACGCCCAGCGGCTCTTTCACGACGTGCGCTGACGAGGGGGCGATGAGCAGCGGGGTCGAGACCCGCTTCGGCCGCAGCCACTGACGCAGGTGCTTCAGGGTGTGGTCGATCTCGGCGATCACGAATCCGATCTCGGTGAGCTGGGCCTCGGCCGGGTTCTTCTTGAGGTCGGTGAGCAGCGCCTGCTCGATGTCGCTCGTGTTGTCGATGAGCAGCGCGCGCAGTGCCTTCAGCTGCCGGATGCGCCACGCAGTCGGCTTCGTGACGCCCCGGTCGAACGTGCCGCGCAGCCGCTCGACGGTGCTGATGATGCTGGTGATGCTGCTGGTGCTGGTGACGGCCGTGGGGCGAGCCGCAGAAGGCGGCGTTGCCTCAGAACCGGTGCCCTGCTGGCTCGGTGCGTCGATGCTCATGACTCATCGTATGCCGATCATGCTCCCTGGCGCGGGTGCAGTGCGATCGTTCTGCTCCTCAGCCGAATCAGACGGTATAGCGCGGGTGCAGAGTGATGGCGCTGCCGACGCGGCGGCGTGAGCTGTACGGCGGCCATTCTGCTTCTGGATGCCCGGGGTCGCCGATGGGCGTCGGAGTGCCGGTGCGCGCAAAAGCCGCCCACGACCGTCGGAGCTGGAGCCCAGTCTTCTCGAGGTCGGCCCATACTGCGCCCCCCAGCATCGGCGAGCCGCGCCAGAACTCTTCGTCGGCCCAGAAGAACGGGAGCTCGAGGCAGTGGCACGCTCCCCACGGAGTGCCCATTGGTCGCCAGTCGAGGCGATAGGTGAACACCCGCGCTCCGGCCGCCGCGAACGCTCCCGCGAGCGCGAGGCTCGGGGCACCGAACACGCGCCGAGTAAGGGCAGCCGACAGTGGTTCTGTGGCGGGGCGCAGCAGCCGCGAGGCCCGAGCCCGGCGGAGCGCGCCGACCACCTCGAGAAACGCGCTGAAGTCGTCACGGTTGTACCCGATCAACACGTCGACGGCCGGAGCACGTCTGGCCCAGCGCTCGGCCCGCTCGGCTTTCGCCGGCACCGGCCAGACACCCGGGGTGGGCGCGTAGGGCATCCCGCCCGTGAGCCGGTCGCCGTGCAGGCCCTCACCCGCGCGCACCTGCGCCTCGAGTAGTTGCTGAACGCTCGCGTCGCGGGGGTGCACCTGGCCGAGGGCACGCACCACGTTGGCGCCCAGCTCGACGGCCAGCACCTCGCGGGCGGTGTCGAGCCCGAGGGGTGGGCTCTGCAGAATTGCACGAGAGAAAAGGCCATCGGCCTCGGGGATGGCGAGCAGCTGGGCTATCGCGTCTGCCCCGGCTGACTGCCCGAACAGCGTCACCGTCGATGGGTCTCCCCCGAACGCGGCGATGTTCTGTTTCACCCACGCCAGCGCAGCGAGCTGGTCGAGCACCCCCAGGTTCGCCGGTACGGCATCGCCTGCCTCGGGCTCACCGGGAGCGAGGGGTACGTAGCCGAACACGCCGAGCCGATAGTTCAGGCCCACTACGATCACGTCGCCGTCGGCCACCAGCCGCGCCGGGTCGTAGATCTCCCCCGCGCCAGAACCGTTCACGTACGCTCCACCGTGAATCCACACCATCACGGGCCGCAGGGGCGCACCCTCACCTAACGCCGCCCGCGGAATGGTGATGTTCAGAAAAAGGCAGTCTTCAGCCATCGGCGGCGTGCCCTTGGGCAACGCCAGCAGCGCGAGCCCGAAGGGCGGCTGCGGGCACATCGGCCCGTCTGCGCGCGCTTCCCGGATGCCCGTCCACTCCGGTGCCGCCACGGGAGCCTCGAATCGCTCCGCCGTCGCATACCGCACCCCGCGAAATCGAACCAGTTCGCCCTCGATCGAGCCCCGCAGGGTTCCGGATGCCGTCACCACGTCGTACGAAGCCGCCCCGTCGGGCGCCGCTGGCCATCCGCCCGCCGTCACCGGTGCCCCGCCGATCGGTACACCCGCACCAGCACGCGCACCAGCCCCTGCACCCGTACCTGCACCTGCACCCGCACTCACCGCCGCACCGCCGTCGGTCACCGGCCCGCCAGCACGTCTTCGAGGGTGCGCGGCGCGTGCCCGGTGAGCAGCGCCACGTCGGCCGAGACGGCCTCGAGCTCGCCGTCACGGATGCCCGTGTACGTGCTCACCCATGCGTCGACCATGAACGCCGGCGCGTTGAACTTCGCGCGAGACGCGTAAGCCTCGTCGACGCTTTCGTTCTGGAACGTCACCGTTCGCCCGGTGGCCTTCGTCGTTCGCTCGGCCAGTTCACCGAACGTGAGGGTCTCGCCGCCGGTCAGCTCGTACAGCGCACCGCGATGCTCGCCCGGTGCGAGCAGTACGGTCACGGCGGCGTCGGCGACATCGGCCCGCGCCACGGCGGCCATGCGCCCGTCACCGGCCGGGCCCCTGATGACGCCGTTCTCGTCGGCGAACGCGACCAGCACGTCGAGATAGAAATTGTCGCGCAGAAACGTGAAATCGAGCCCGCTGGCACGGATGACTTCCTCGGTTCTGCCGTGGTCTCGCGCCAGCGTGAAACTGGCATCGGGCCCGGCCCCCGTGAACGACGTGTAGACGATGTGCTGAACCCCGGCCTCGATGGCCGACTGGATGAACTGCACATGCTCGGCGACCCGGTCGGTCGACTCGGCCGCCGACACCATGAACAGCACGTCGACACCCTCGAGCGCCTCCCGACCAGCCCTGGCATCGCTGTATTCGGTCACCCCGACCGTGACGTCGACGTCACCCGCCCTTCCTGCAGCCGCCGCAGCACCCGCGAAGTCGGGAACCCGAGCAGCGTCACGCACGATCGCACGAAAGCCCTGCCCGTGCGAGGCGAGCAGACGCCCGACGGCACCGCCGATGTTGCCCGTCACTCCCGTCACACCGATCGTGTACGCCCTGCTCGTCGCGTCAGCCCTGTTCGCTGCGTCAGCCCCGAGCCCTCGTTCTGTTGTCATGCAGAAACCCTACGCGCGGCCCGCGTGCAACTGCTCGATGATCTCGAGAACCTCCTGCGAATCTGCCGCATCCACCGGCAACGCCGACCCCGTTGTCAGAGCGTCACCCAGCTGTGAGTAGAACGCAGAGTAGTCTCCGCGTTCAAGCGGCACCCGGCGAGTGTCACCGTCGACGCCCACTTCGGCCCATGCCGACTCGGGCTCGATGCCGTACGCGGCGTCGCTCGGCAGCATTCCACCCTTCAGCGCGGCCTCCTGGCCGTCGAGCCCCCACTTCGTGAAGGCTGAGCGCGAGCCCAGCACGTGAAACCGTGCACCCTTCTGGGCGGCGAGCCCGTTCATCCAGAGCTGGCTCTGCACTCCCGAGGTGTGCCTCAGGGCGACGAACGCGTCGTCGTCAGCCGAACCGCCCGCACGCCGCGTGCGCACCTCGGAGTACACCTCATCGATCGGCCCGAACAGCTGTAGCGCCTGGTCGATCAAGTGGGTACCGAGGTCGAACAGAATGCCGCCACCCTCGCTCACCGTGGCCTCGTTCTTCCACGCCTTGCCGCCCTGGGGCCGCCACCACTCGAACCGCGACTCGAACCGGTACACGTCGCCGAGTTCGCCCGCGCCGAGCAGCTTCGCCAACGTGAGGTAGTCGGCGTCCCATCGCCGGTTCTGGAACACCGTGAGCGCCTGGCCCAGCTCGGCCGCCCTGGCCACGAGGTGCGCACCCTGCGACGAGTTCGCGGCGAACGGCTTGTCGACGACGACGGCCAGCCCGGCTTCGAGTGCCGTGAGCGCCAGCGGGTAGTGCGTGACGGGCGGCGAACCGATCACGACCAGGTCGTACTCGTCGGCGTGGTCGAACAGTTCATCGGTGTTTCTGAGAACGCGGGCCGATGGATGCAGCACCCCCGCCTCTGCCACCCGTTCGGCGTTGCCCGTCACTATGGCTGACAGCTCGAACCGGGGGTCTGCCGCAACGAACGGCGAGTGGAACACCCGCCCCGACAACCCGAAACCGATCACCGCCGTTCTGATCGGTTCGGTCAGGAGATGCGGGCTACGTGCGCCAGAAACGGTGGTCATGATTGCAGCCTATCCGGCCCGGATCGGCGGGAACACGGGCCTCGCCGGGTATCCATTCCCCTACGGGAATACAAACCGGTTAGTTGCTGTTGGCTAACGAGTGACTGACTCCTCCCAGACCGACGGCCCGAGCATCCTGACCGCCCGCGAGAGGAGGCGCCTCACCCGACCTGAGAACGAACGTGCCATCATCGCCACCCTCGCGTTCACCGGTCTGATCGCTGCGTTCATGCAGACGCTCGTGACGCCCATCGTGCCCGAACTGCCCCAGCTGCTGAACACGACTGCGTCGAACTCGACGTGGGTTCTCACCGCGACACTGCTCTCTGCCGCCATCACCACCCCCATCAGCGGCCGACTCGGCGACATGTTCGGCAAGCGTCGCCTTGTTCTCGTTCTTCTCGCGCTGCTGCTCGCCGGGTCGATCGTGTCTGCCGTGTCGAATGACATCGTTCCGATGATCGCGGGCCGCGTTCTGCAGGGCGCAGGCCTCGGCGTCATCGCCCTCGGCGTGAGTATTCTGCGTGACGTGCTGCACCCGAAACGCCTGGGCGCAGCCGTCGCCCTGGTGAGCGCCACACTCGGCATCGGCGGCGCAGTGGGCCTGCCCGTCTCCGCGCTCATCGCCCAGAACCTCGACTGGCACTACCTGTTCTGGCTCTCGGGGTTGCTCGCGCTGATCGGGTTCGGCCTGGTCTACTTCATCGTTCCCGTCAGCACCCTCCGCACCGGCGGTCACTTCGACATCATTGGTTCGGTCGGCTTCGCCATCGGCCTGGTGGGTATCCTGCTGGCCGTCTCGAAGGGTGGCGAGTGGGGCTGGTCGAGCCCCGTCACGCTCGGGATGCTCGCCGGTGGCGTGCTCGTACTGCTCGCGTGGGGCTGGTTCGAGTTGCGTTCGAAGAACCCTCTGGTCGACCTGCGCATCGCCGCCCGCCGACCGGTGCTGCTCACCAACCTCGCCTCGATCACCGTGGGGTTCGCGTTCTTCGCCAGCGCAGCCGTTCTGCCCCAGCTGCTCGAGTCGCCCACCTCCACGGGGGTCGGACTCGGCCAGAGCCTGCTCGTCGCCAGCCTCTGCCTCATGCCCAGCGGCCTGGTGATGTTCTTCATGTCGCCGGTCGCCGCCCGCCTCAGTGCAGCTCGCGGCCCGCGGGTCAGCCTCATTCTCGGCGGGGTCATCATCGCCATCGGATACGCAGTGGCAATCGGGCTGATGACCGAGGTCTGGCACGCAGTGGTGGTCGCCACAGCCGTCGGTTTCGGCGTGGGTTTCGCTTACGCGGCAATGCCCACCCTCATCATGCACGCGGTGCCGGCCAACGAGACGGCGGCCGCCAACGGGCTGAACTCGGTGATGCGCAGCCTCGGCTCCACCGTGGCCGCCGCCGTGCTCGGCCTCATTCTTGCCTCGAGTGCTGTTGTCGTGAACGGGCACGCCATTCCGACGCAGTTCTCGTTTCAGCTCTGCTTCGCCATCGCGGCGGTCGTGGCGCTGCTCGGCGTCGTTGCCGCGTTCTTCATTCCGCGTCGCGAACCCGCTTATGAGACGGCAAGCATACCCGTCATCAGCTCACCAGCACGAGTGGGAACAGGCGCAACGGCGTGAGCCCTGTGAACCACTTAGGGTGAGCAGCAATGGAAACCCCTGAACTGCTGCTCATCCTGGCCGGATCGCTCGCGGTCAGCGCTTTCGCGCGCTGGCGGGGCTGGCCGGCCCCGCTTCTGGTGGTGGCTGTGGCGCTCGGAGTCTCGCTGATTCCGGCGGTGCCCGACGTGGAGATCAACTCCGAGGTGATTCTCACCATCATCCTGCCGCCGCTTCTGTATTCGGCCGCGCTCGACGTGTCGTTTCAGAACTTCAACCAGAGCCTCCGGCAGATTCGCCGGCTCGGCATCGGCCTCGTCATCGTGACTGCTCTCGTGGTGGGTGGGGTGGCCTATCTGCTCGTACCCTCCCTCACCCTCCCCGGTGCACTGCTGCTCGGTGCGGTGGTCTCGCCACCCGACGCCGTGTCGGCAAGCGCGATCGGCCGCCGTCTCGGCCTGCCCCGCCGGGTGATGACGGTGCTGTCGGGCGAGAGCCTCATCAACGATGCCGCCTCGCTCACCCTGTTCAAAGTGTTCGTGGCCGTCATCGGCGGCTCGGCACTGAGCTTCGGCGGTGTGCTCTGGATGTTCGTCGTGACCATCGTCGTCGGAATCGCCGTGGGGCTCGCCCTCGGTTACGTGGTGCAGTTCATTCGCGTGCGCATCGGCGACTCCCTCGTGGGCGCGACCCTGGGGCTGCTCGTGCCGTTCGGCGCCTACGCCGCTGGTGAGGCGCTGCACGGGTCTGGCGTTCTGGCGGTGGTCGCAGCGGGGCTCTACATCGGCTACAACTCACCGCGAACCGGTTACGAGACTCGTCTGCAGGAGCGGCCGGTGTGGGCGTCGATTGACCTGCTGCTCGAGGGATTCGTCTTCGCTCTGATCGGCTTACAGGTGAGCAGTGTGGCCTCGGATGTCGCCCGCAGCTCACTCGGCCTGCTGCCGTCGCTGACACTCGCGGTCGTGGTTCTCGCGGTGGTCATTCTGGTGCGCCCGGCATTTGTGTTCGCGGCGTACTACCGCACGAGGCTACGGTACGGGCGCATCAGAAACCAGCCGGGCATCCGGAGCCTGCCGCTCGTTCGGCGTCTGCGGTCACGCCTTGAGAAGCCGGAGCCTGACCTGAGCTGGCGGGAACTCACCGTGATCTCGTGGACGGGAATGCGCGGTGTGGTGACACTCGCCGCCGCCGCGGCCGTGCCCGCGATGACCGCGGCCGGGGCGTTCGCCGAGCGCGACACGATCACCCTTGTGGCGTTCGTGGTGACGGTGGGCACGCTGCTACTGCAGGGGCTCACGCTGCCGTGGGTGATCACCCGGTTGGGTGTCATCGACTCGGGTCAAGACGAACGAGACCGCGAAGACGAGGTGCGTATCTTCGAGCTCACGGTGCGGGAGACGAACGAATACGTGGAGAGGCACCACGACGAGTGGGCGGCCAAGTACGGCGGAGAAGAACTCGACCGGTCGCTCTCCATTCTGCAGAAGCAGTACGAAAGGCAGGTCGCCGTGCTGCTCGACGAGAACGAACTCGAGCAGCAGGAGATCGACGCGGCCGGAGTCGACACGACCGCTGCTTCGCATCCTCGGCTCAGCGGCCCGCAGCTCACAGAGCTGCGGCACGAACTCATCGAACACCGCCGCTCGATCGTGCTGCGCGAGCGCAACGCTGGCGAGCTCGACGAAGAGGTCATGCGCAGTGTGCTGCGCGGAATCGACGCCGAGGAGCTTGCCCTCGACACCTCGACGATGACCCGCAACCGAAACTGAGCGGGCGAAACTAGGCTGTGCTGACATGATCTCTCGCGATGCGGTGACAACGCCGGGTTCGGGTCTGCCCTCCCCCAGGCCATTCAGTGCAGCGTGGGCGGTGGCACGCTTCGGGTTCTCCCGGCGGCACTACGCCGGTCGGCGCGCGGCGGGCGTCGAGGTGCACGACAGCATGCTCACCGTGCTCACGGAGAACACCGAGAACACCGGCGGCCCAGACCGTGTGCGACTGCGGAGGTTCGCTACTCCTTCGACGCCAGACGATTCACCGCTGGTACTCGTGTTTCCCGATGCCTCGAGTCTTGCCGGACTCGCTTCGCGAAGCGGCGAATGGCTCTCCAGTTCGATCGCCCACGCCCTGCCGGTGACGGTCGTGGTCGTGCAGATCGAGCAGTCGGTCATCGACGACCGGGAAGCGGCCTTTCAGGTTCTCACGTCGTTCCTGGGTGGCGCGTACACGAAAATCGCTCTGGTCGGCGTCGGTACCGGGGCTGCGCTGGCTTCTCGAACGGCCATGCGCCTGCGCGACGACCCTGCTTTCGATGCCGGTGGCGTGCAGGTGCTCCGCCAGGCGCTGATCGACTCCGACTTTCAGCTGCTGCTCGGCCCACCGAGCACAGCCGTCGCCCTCCGCACGTCACTGGTGGCCCGGCTCAGCGAGCTTCCGCCCACTCTCGTCCAGCAGAGCGCCACCCGGCTGGGCACGTCCCGTGCGGGCGCGGGCGAGGCAGTGGTGGCTGAGGGCGTGAGCTTCGCCGAAGACCTACCCGAGCTGCTCAAGCAGGCCGGGGTTGCCGTTCGGGCCATCGAGTACCCCGCATCTGCCCTCAGCTGGGCCGACTACCCCCGCGCGGTGAAGACTGCAGCGCGCTCGCTCGCCGATCTGGTGGCGTTCCTCGACCGCGGCATCGTGACCGACGGATTCGACACGGTTCCGGCGTGGAACCTGCACTGAGCATCCGGAGCCTGCCAACCGGCGGGCGCAACGCGTCGGCCTTTCACCTCGTATTGTTGAAGCACGCACGTCTCGAACCGGGAGCACACTGATGAGCACGCACCCACCTGACTTCCTCGGTGCCGATTCCCCGCGTGCCGATTCCCCGCGTGCCGATTCCCCGCATGCCGATTCCCCGGGCGCCGACGCCCGCGGGCCCTCTTCGGCCAACGTCGAACCCGGTGCCGGATCAGCACACCACGTCGTGGCCGACCCTGCGAAGACCTCGCACGGCCGGGCCCGGCACTGGTTGCTGCAGGGGCTCGTCGACCAGTCGGGCCGCTACCAGGGCTCGTACGGCGTCAAGGCCGAAAAGACGCACACGTGGTGGCGCGTCATGTGCCTGACCGGCGTCGACTACTTCTCGACCCTCGGCTACCAGCCGGCCATCGCGGCTCTCGCCGCCGGGCTGCTGTCGCCCTTCGCCACCATCGTTCTGGTGTTGCTGACACTGTTCGGCGCCCTGCCGGTGTACCGCCGTGTAGCCCGCGAGAGTTTCAAGGGCGAAGGCTCGATCGCCATGCTCGAGCGGCTGTTGCCCTGGTGGGGCGGCAAGCTCTTCGTGCTCGTGCTGCTCGGATTCGCCGCCACCGACTTCATGATCACCATCACCCTGTCGGCCGCTGATGCCACAGCGCACGCGATCGAGAACCCGTTCGCTCCGTCGTGGTTCCACGGCAACGAGGTCATCATCACGCTGGTGCTCATCGCTCTGCTCGGCGCCGTGTTCATCCGCGGCTTCAAAGAGGCCATCGGCATCGCCACTGTTCTGGTCGCCGTCTACCTGGTGCTGAACCTCGTCGTGGTCATCGTGGCCGTCGGCCACGTCGTGGGCAACACCGTCGTGATCACCGACTGGTGGAGCGCCCTGAACGCGCAGCACGGCAATCCACTGGTGATGGTCGGCATTGCTCTCATCGTGTTTCCGAAGCTCGCGCTCGGCCTCTCAGGCTTCGAGACCGGAGTCGCCGTGATGCCGCAGATCACCGGCGCAGCGACCGATACCCCCGCGAACCCAGCCGCGCGCATCCGGGGCACCTGGCGACTGCTGACCACGGCCGCGGTGATCATGAGCACGTTCCTGATCGCCACGAGCATTGTGACCACGCTGCTCATACCGCAGGCCGAGTTTCAGCCCGGCGGCGCGGCGAACGGCCGCGCGCTCGCCTTTCTCGCCCACGAGTACCTCGGCAGTGGGTTCGGCACCTTCTATGACATCAGCACCATCTGCATTCTGTGGTTCGCCGGTGCGTCAGCCATGGCCGGCCTTCTGAACCTGGTGCCGCGCTACCTCCCCCGCTACGGCATGGCGCCGCAGTGGGTCAGGGCCGTGCGCCCGCTCGTGCTGGTCTTCACGGGCATCGCGTTTCTCATCACCGTCGCCTTCAAAGCGAATGTGGATGCCCAGGGCGGCGCCTATGCGACCGGAGTGCTCGTGCTCATCACGTCGGCGTCGGTTGCGGTGACCCTGTCGGCCAAGCGGCAGAAGCAGCCCAAGCGCACCATCGGATTCGGCATCGTCTCGATCGTCTTTCTCTACACCACGGTCGCCAACGTGTTCGAACGGCCCGACGGTGTTCGTATCGCCGCCCTGTTCATTCTGGGCATCCTGGTCATCTCGCTGGTGTCACGGGTGCAGCGCAGCTTTCAGTTGCGGGCCACCTCGGTGACGCTCGACGAGTCGGCGCTCGAGTTTCTCCGCGCCGATGCCGAGCGGGGGGTCATCCACCTGATCGCCAACGAGCCTGACGACGGCAGCGCGCTCGAGTACCGCATCAAGAACAAAGAGGAACGCCACGACAGCCACATTCCCACCAGCGCGAAGATCATCTTCGTAGAGGTGTACCCGGCCGACTCGTCGAACTTCGAAGAAGACCTGGTGGTTCGCGGGGTCATGAAGCACGGCTATCGCGTGCTCGAGGTGCGAAGCGGCAACGTGCCGAACACGCTCGCGGTGGTGCTGCTGACCATTCGAGACGAGACCGGAGTGGTGCCCGAGATCTACTTCGAGTGGACCGAGGGCAACCCGGTGTCGAACATGCTGAAATTCTTGATCACCGGTGGCGGAGAGGTGGCCCCGGTCACCCGTGAAGTGCTGCGCGAGGCCGAGAAAGACGTCAGGTTGCGCCCCGCGGTCCACGTGAGCTGACTGCGGCCGAGTGGGTTTCGGCTGGGCTGGTTTCGGCTGGGCTGGTTTCGGCTGGGCTGGCTGCGCTTCAACGAACGCAGCTCCTGGGAGAACAGCTCACGCGAGTGGGCCAGTTCGAGCCGCATCTCCTCGATCTGAGCCGACAGTGCGTCGATGTGTTCGACGTTCGCGCGAAGCCCGCGCGTCTCGCCGCTGCGCACCCGCTCGACCAGCCAGCTCGCGAGGGTGGCGGTGACCACACCGAGCAGGGCGATGCCGGCCATCATGAGCCCCACCGCAATCAGCCGACCCTCGAACGTGACGGGTGTGTAGTCGCCGTAGCCCACTGTGGTGATGGTGACGAAGGCCCACCACAGGGCGTCACCGATGGTGCGGATGTTCGCACCCGGCACGTTCTGCTCCGCGTCGAGCACACCGAGCGCTGCGATGACCACGAGCATGCCCGCCGAGCCGATGACGTACACGGCGACCCGGCCGCGGAATGCCGTACCGGCCGTGCGTTGCAGCACCGTGAAAAGCATCACGAGGCGCAGCAGCCTGAGCGGCCGCAGCAGCGGAAGCGCCACGATCAGAAACTCGAGAAAGTGCACGAAGAACCAGTGCAGACGGCGAGGTGCCAACAGGAGTTCGACCACGTAGTCGACAACGAAGACGCCCCACACCGCCCACATGACAATCTCGGCGTACATGTGCGAGTTCGCCTGCAGGTTGCCGATCACATCCCACGAGTACGCGACCAGAAAGAGCAGCGACACCCCCGTCAGCGGCCATTCCATCATCGTGTTCCAGGCCAGCTGACCCTCTGCACCGCGTCTGAAGCCGAACATCGAACCGCCCCCGTCTCGTAGGCGCTGCCCTGTACCGAGAACGGGCAGAGCATGGTCTGAAGTTTACCCATCACGGCCACGACCGGCCTCACCCTCGTTCGGGGCAACCCGCCTGTTCACGGCGGGTCACATCACCTCGACGGCAACCACTTCTTCGCGTCTGTGAATTCGGCCCGGGCCCGCGCATACTCGGCGAGAGCCTGGTCTGAGCGTACTTGCTCGAGGGCGTGCAGCCGGCCGAATCCGAAGGTGTTCTCTCCCTCAGCAGAAGCGACGGCTGAGGTACTGACCAGCAGCTCTTGCAGGGTGAGGCTGTCGCGGTACTCCCCCAGCGCATCCTGCACCCGTTCGGCAGCGCCCGCGAGACGCCTGGCCTTGTCGCCGAAAATGGCGGTGTCGCCCGAGCTGACGGCCTCGACACCGAAGCGCAGTCGGCGGGCGGCCTTTCGTACGTGGTGGATGCGCAGGTTCCACTCCTCGGGATTCGCCGCGTCGTTCACGGCCGCCATGCGTTCCCGTACCCGCCGATAGTCGTCTGAAATTCCTTTGGCGAGGGCCTTCGCGGCAGGCCGTTCAGATTTCGGGTTGAACGAAGGCATGGCGCTGAACGCTTCGAGGGCATCCAGAAGCCTGAAATACCGCGCACTCGACATCAGACGGCGAAGGTAGGCCAGCGCACGCTGGTACTCGGCCTCTTTGCTGACGACCAGCCGCGCCAACACGGCTTCGTGCATGCGCTTGTTCGACTGCGAGCGCACCAGGTCGCGCGCCCGATCGTGCATCACCTGCGGGTCGCGGGCGTCGCCGAGAACGCCGCCGAACGCCCTCAGCTCGCTTTCCAGGTGTTTCGCCTCTGGTGACGACAGAATTGAACGGTAGGTGGCCAGCACACTGCGCAGTCGACGAACGGATGAGCGCATGGTGTGCACGGCACCCGCCTCGTCTTGGCGCACCAGAGGGTCGGCCGCCTTGAGCCTCAGCGTCTGTTCGGCCACGGCCGCTCGCAGTACGTCGCCCGCGCTGCTCTTCGACGTCAGCTCCCAGCGGGGGGCGGGGTCGCCCAGCCGCTCACGACCGAGGGCGTGGGCGAGCTTCGACACGCTCGAGGCGGGCATGGCCCCGGCGCGGCCGAGTTCGTGCTCGATCGCGTCGAGTAGTGCCTGGCGTTTCTTCGGCGAGCCAGGGGCTGCCTCGGCGAGCTCGACCTCCCACTCACGCCACACCCGCACCTGGCCCGACATCACGTCGCCGGCCGACACCAGGTCGTCGCAGATCTCGGCCAGCGCCCGGCCGCTGTCGTCGAAGAGACAGGTTGTGGTGCGCGTGGTGGTCAGGCGCGCGACGGGTGAGACCTCTCGGTCGCGAACGTGCACCATGACCAGGTCGAGCACCGCTTCGGGAATGGGCGACTCGTCGCCGAGCGGCCAGTGCAGCTCCGTGCGCCCCTCGTCGCCCGGGAGCTTGATGTGCCAGCCCTCGTCTGCGCCGCCAACCCTGCGCCGAAGCACGATGCGCTGGGCTGCGAGCGCGAGGTCTGGAGTGTCGAAATAGACGGCTTCAAGGGTCACCGTGTCGGGCTCAGACGCGCTGGCGATCGAGGCTACCCCGATGAGGTCGGGCACCACACTCGAATCTGCCACGTCGTACTTGCGCTCGATCTCGATGTGCACCTGATGGTTCATGCTTTCTACGCTAACGCAGCGGCTAGCGTAGACACATGCACGAGCCTGAGAGCACCCCTGCCCGTACCCCCGCTGTCGCACCGGCCACGGCGCCGGTAGCCGCGAAGATCGCACACACCCGCCGCCACCACGGCGACGAGTTCGTCGACAACTACGAGTGGCTGCGCGACCCCGAGAACGACGAGGTGCTGGCGCACCTCGCCGCCGAGAACACGTTCGCCGACCAGCAGACCGCCCATCTGGCCGGGCTCCGCTCGCGCATCTTCGACGAGATCAAGGCTCGAACGCTCGAGACCGACTTGTCGGTGCCCGTGCGGGAAGGCGAGTGGTGGTACTACACGCGCACGGTCGAAGGCAAGCAGTACGGCGTTCACGCGCGGGCACCCATCAGCGGGCGAGACGACTGGCAGCCGCCGCAACTCGTCGCGGGTGAGCCGGTACCGGGCGAGGTGGTGGTGCTCGACGACAACGTCGAAGCCGAGGGCACCGATTTCTACTCGCTCGGCAGTTTCGACGTGAGCACCGACGGAACCCTGCTCGCCTATGCGATCGACACTGTCGGTGACGAGCGGTACACCCTGCGCATCCGAAACCTGCTGACGGGCGCCGACCTCGCCGATGTGGTCGAGAACACGGCGCCGGGGGCCACCTTCTCTCTCGATGCGTCGCACGTGTTCTACCCGACGGTCGATGACGCGTGGCGGCCCGACACGGTGTGGCGGCACCGGGTGGGCGGCGTTCAGGGCGAGACGAACGCTGACGTCTCCGTCTTCACCGAGCCCGACGAGCGCTACTGGGTGGGGGTGGGGCTCACGCGCAGCCGTAGGTATCTCGAGATCGGCGTGGGTTCGAGCATCACGAGCGAGGCCTACCTGCTCGACGCGGCAGACCCCGAGGGCGAGTTCGCTGTCGTCTGGCCGCGAGTCGAGGGCGTCGAGTATTCGGTCGAGCACGCCGTCATCGGCGGCGTCGACAAGCTCCTCATCACGCACAACCGCAACGGTGACAACTTCGAGCTGGTCGAGGTGCCGGTGGATGCCCCCACCGACTCCGCCCGCCAGCACACCGTTCTGGCGCACGACCCCGAACGCCGGCTCGAGAGCGTCGACGCGTTCGAGACCCACCTCAGCGTTCAATACCGCCGCGATGCGCTCAGCAGGGTGGCGGTCATCCGGCTGGCTGGGACTGGTGATGGCACAGCTGATGGCGCAGGTGTACATGACTCGGCGGGGTACGGCGAACTCGTCGAGCTTCCGTTCGATGAGCCGCTGTTCGCGTCGGGCACCGGCGGCAACCCCGAGTGGCGGCAGCCCACACTACGGGTGGGATTCACCTCGTTCGTGACGCCGTCGACGGTGTACGACTACGTGGTGGCGACGGGTGAACTGCGCCTGCTGAAGCAGCAACCCGTTCTGGGCGGGTACGACTCGTCGCGGTACACGCAGCGGCGCGAGTGGGCCACTGCGCCCGACGGAACCCGCGTGCCCTTGTCGCTGGTGTACCTGACGCCGGGCGACTCCGACGCGCCTGGCGTTGACAACTTCGCGCACACCGGGCCAGCTCCGCTGATTCTCTACGGGTACGGGTCGTACGAGGCGAGCATCGACCCGTCGTTCTCGGTCGCCAGGCTGTCGCTGCTCGACCGGGGGGTGGTCTTCGCCATCGCGCACGTTCGGGGCGGCGGAGAGCTCGGCCGCTGGTGGTACGAGAGCGGCAAGACCCTCACGAAACGAAACACCTTCAGCGATTTCATCGCGGCGGCGCGGCACCTCGTCGAGATCGGCCAGACGACCCCCGAACTGCTCGTCGCTCAGGGCGGCAGCGCGGGCGGGCTCCTGATGGGTGCGGTCGCAAACGACGCGCCTGAGCTGTTCGCGGGCATTCTCGCGCAGGTTCCGTTCGTCGATGCGCTGACGTCGATTCTCGACCCGTCGCTTCCGCTCACCGTCATCGAGTGGGATGAGTGGGGAGACCCCCTCCACGACCCAGAGGTGTATGCGTACATGAAGACGTATTCGCCCTACGAGAACGTGCGTGACGGGGTCAGGTACCCGCGCATCCTCGCTGTCACGAGCCTCAACGACACACGCGTGCTCTACGTCGAGCCAGCGAAATGGGTCGCGCGCCTGCGTGAGGCTGGCGCCGACCCGCTGCTGAAGATCGAGATGACCGCGGGCCACGGCGGCGTCAGCGGCCGCTACGAGCGCTGGAAAGAAACGGCCTACGAATCAGCCTGGATGCTCGACGTTCTCGGCCGCACCCAAACCCCCTGAGCCTATATACCGTTTCGGGCGTGCGCGCACGCCCCGGCCGCGCAGGGTCGTGACTTGTAGGGTGTAAGCATGGCTGAAACATTGACCGACGACCATCGTGACGCCGTTCTCGCTGCGCTTGCCGAATGGATGCCCGCGCAGCGCTGGTTCGCAGGCAAAGGCACCACCCCCGCACTCCGGCTCATCGGCAGTTTCGACGTCGACTCGACTGCATCCGAGACGACGCAAGCCGCCGACGTTCGCGTCGCGACGTGGCTCGTGCTCGACGCCGGAGGGCAGCAGTCGAAGCTCTACCAGGTGCCGCTCACCTTTCGAAGCGAAGCGCTCCCAGCCCTGGCCGCCTCGCTCGTCACGACCCTCACCCCCACCCGCCTGCACGTCTACGACGGCGCCCACGACCCGGCCTACGCCGCCGCGCTTCTCGACCTCATCACCGCTGACGCCGTGACCGACCCCTCACACGGAGTGACGGCGTCGGGCCGCAGCCAGGTCGCCGGGCATCCACTCGTCACCACCGGCGCCAAAGTTCTGAGCGGCGAACAGTCGAACACGTCGATCATCATCAGGGTCGAGGGCCCCGGCGGCGAGCCGCACACGCCCGTCATCTGCAAGGTCTTCCGAGTGCTGCACCACGGCAACAATCCTGACGTCGTGCTGCAGTCGGCCCTCGCTAAAGCCGGGTCGATGAAGGTTCCCGCGTCGATCGGCAGCGTCGTGGGTCAGTGGGATGACACCCGCATGCCCGACGGCCGCACCTCGGGCCACCTCGCCTTCGCGCAGGAGTTCCTGCCGGGTGTGCAAGACGCCTGGCGCGTGGCCCTCGACGCCGTGGCCCGCGATGTTGCCGAAAACGGGCACTCGTTCATCGACGCCGCCCGCGCGCTCGGTGAGGCCACGGCCGAGATCCACCAGACCCTCGCCGACGTGCTGCCCACTCTCGAGCCCTCTCCCGATCTCATTGCGGGGGTCATGGCGAGCATGCGCCGACGCCACGGAGGCGCCGTTCGCGAAGTACCCGAACTCGCCCAGTACAGCGCGGCCATCGAGAAGCTGTTCGCGGCGGCCGAGGCGACTCCGTGGCCACGACTGCAGCGCATCCACGGCGACTACCACCTCGGCCAGGTGCTCGCGCTGCCGAACGGCGGCTGGGTGATCGTCGACTTCGAAGGCGAGCCGCTGCGCCCGATGGTCGAGCGCAGCCAGCCCGACCTCGCGCTCCGCGACATCGCCGGAATGCTGCGCTCGTTCGACTACGTCGCCGGCTCGTACGGCCAGAGCCTCGCGGTCGCATCGGCCGAGAGCGCGCAGAATGATGCCGTGACGGCGGCCGCTCAGTGGGCTCTGGATGCCCGCGCCGCGTTCCTCGACGGTTACATCGCCCGCTCGGGTTTCGACCTGCATGCCAATCACGCCCTGCTCGATGCGTTCGAGATCGACAAGGCGCTGTACGAGGCCATCTACGAGGTGCGAAACCGCCCCACGTGGCTGTCGATCCCGACCACTGCCGTCGCGCGGCTGGCAGGCGACTCCGGCGTCTGACCCGCCCGCAGCCGCGCGCGCTGGCTACCGCTTGAGGTCGCGGGTCGCGGGCCCCTCGAGCAGGGCACCCGACGCGTCGAAGCGCGAGCCGTGCAGAGGGCAGTCCCACGACGCTTCGGCGTTGTTCCAGGTCAGAACCCCGCCGAGGTGCGGGCACACAGCTGAGACCGCGCAGGTACGGCCGTCGACCGTCGAGACACCGGTGGGGCGGAGCCCCGCACGCCCGATCAACCCCTCGCGTTCGTGCGGCTCGGGCAGGGCATCCAGACCCGGGCCGAGCAGAGCCCCAGCCCACCCCTTCAGGGCCCACCAGCCCACCGCCGCGTTCGAGCCGAGGCCTGAGGCGATGGCCACCGGCAACGTGGCGCGGTGGTGCATGACGACGGCCCACTCGGGGCTGTCGCCGAGCACGTCACTGACGAGCGTGAGTGCGGCCATGACTGCGTTGGTCATACCCCACTTGTCGTACCCCGTCGCGAGGTAGATGCGACCGCGACCGCGGGGCAGCCAGCCGACGAACGGAACCCGGTGCGGCGTCTCGTAGTCTTGAGCGCTCCACGAATGGGTGGGCTGGGCGCCCGGAAAGTACCGTTCGGTCCACTCGTGCAGGTCGTCGATCATCAGCTGGGTCGACGGTTCGCGGCCGACCGGATGCCCGTTGCCGCCCACCAGCAACTGAACGCCGTCGCCCGCCTCGCCGAGCCTGGGCCTGACCGGCGCCGTTCGCAGCGACCGGCTCGGCGAGTCGACCGACAGGAACATGCCCTCGGGCAGCTGCGCCGCACCCGCACCACTGCCAGGCAGCGTGTACGACGTCACGTACGACCTCTTCGCGCTCAGCTTCGCGAAGTACAGCCCTCGATCGAGAATCGGCGAGCCCGTGGTGAGGTGCACATGATCGGTGGAGACCTCGCCCCGAGACGTGCGCACCCGCGCGGAGCCCGAATCTCTGGCACCCGCCTTCACCGCGACCACGCGGGTCTGGTCGACGACGACCCCGCCGAGTGCGCGAACGTCGGCGGCCAGTGCCGTGAGCACGTCGAGCGGGTCGAACTGCGCCTGCTCGGGCAGCACGACGGCCCCGAACGTCTCGAACGGCAGGTCGAGCTCGGCCGTGAGGCGAACATCCAGCCCCACCGAGCGCGCGACCCGATACTCCTTCTCGATCGTCGACACCCCGTCGGGCGTACCGGCGTAGCTGACGGCATCCCGAAACTGCACGGCGATGCCCCGTGATTCGATGTAGTCGAGCAGCCAGCGCTGGCCCGCGCGGTTGCCGTCGACGTAGGCCTGGGTCACGGCCTGGTAGGTGTGCGACGTGATGCTCTGCAGTTGGCTGCCCTGCAGCAGCGACAGCTTCGCTGTGGTGTTTCCGCTCGCTGTGGCGCCGATGAAGCGGGCCTCGAGCACGGCCACCTTCTTGCCGGCACGAGCAAACAGCAGCGCGGTGACCAGCCCGGTGAGGCCGGCTCCGACGATCACCTCGTCGTACTTTTCCCCGTCGACGAACGGATCGGTACTGATCGGGTTCGATTCGGCCAGCCAGAGCGATGTCGTCATGCAGTCACAGTACGCTCGACTCGCTCACAGCCAACCGCGCTTCTTGAACATGCCGTAAAGGCCTACACTGAGCGCCACCATCAGCCCGATCGCGGCCGGGTAGCCCCAGGTGAAGTGCAGTTCGGGCATGTTGTCGAAGTTCATGCCGTAGATTCCGGTGACCACCGTGGGGGCGAAGAAGATGGCGGCCCACGCCGAGATCTTCTTCACCTCATCGTT
The DNA here is from genome assembly GCF_035018625.1 of Subtercola sp. RTI3. Lineage (NCBI taxonomy): Bacteria > Bacillati > Actinomycetota > Actinomycetes > Micrococcales > Microbacteriaceae > Subtercola > Subtercola sp. RTI3. The sequence goes on from NZ_JASJXO010000012.1 coordinate 68,931, forward strand.
CTGGTGATTGCTCGTCTCGGCGAGCTTCTTCATGTCTTCGTTCTGCCGTTGCGCCACGAGGGTGGCGTTCACCGTCAGAATCTCGCGCAGGGTCTGCCGAAAGCCGTCGACGCGGTCGTTGACCACGGTCACGTGGTCGGCGACGTCACGAAAGGCGCGTTTGAGTTCGAGAGTGCCTTCGACCTGCTCGAACAGTGTGCGGAGGTTCGTCAGCATGGCGGTGAGCGGAAGGGTGGCCCGCTGAAAGTCGAGCACCTCCTGCGAGAGTTCGTAGATGCGTCTCGAAACCGACGGGTCGCCTTCGAACACCTGCGCCTCGATCTGGTCGATGTCGGTCTCAAGCCCGGCGACGACGGGTGCGTACTGGTCGACCACCGCGTCCATGATGGCGTAGAGCACGGCCACTGGGCCGAGCGACAGCAGTTCGGGCTCGCTCTCCATGCGACGCCTCACCACCGACAGATCGGGCGACTCGCTGTGTCGAACCGAGACGACGAAGTTCGGCCCGACGAACAGGTGCAGCTCGCCGAACTCGACCTCTTCGCGCTCATCGACGTAGAAGGCTGCGCGCAGCACGACGAAGAGCACGTCACCGTAGCGCTCGAGTTTGGGCCGTTGGTGGGCCGCGACCGCGTCTTCGATGGCCAGTGGATGCAGACCGAAACTGTTCTCCATTGCCAACAGTTCTTCGGCACTGGGCCGGAAGAGGCCGATCCAGCCGAGCGAATCGGGGATGGTTTCGAGTGCCGTGATGGCCTCGGCCGGCGATGCGGGCGACAGAACCCGCGTGCCACCGGAGTAGATGGCGTTGTCGATCGTGCTGTTGCGACGGGCCTCGGCGCGGGCATCCGGAGCCGAATCTGCCGCGAGAGCCGCCGTATCACGCGAGGGGTTCTGGTGGCTGCTCGGCCGAATGGCCGTGATTCCCTTCATCACGCTCGAGAATTTCACACTCTTCACCGCACACCCGCTTTCGTCACCGCTCTTGCTGCCTCAGACAAGAATTCAGAATGACACACTTGTGCACATTGCCGCGTGGCGTTTACCACACGTTCAGCTTCGTCTGGTTGGGTGGTACTCAGAAATACCCGCGATGCGCCTGACACCGCGGTAAAACTACCCGAAACGGTTATCTTCGATGGCTAGCAGCTTGGCCCAGTACGCTCGGCCAGACCACTTCATTCTGCACTTCAGCGACACACACTTCGTCGGCAATGACGACCTGCTCTACGGCAAGGTCGACAGCGAAGGCCATCTGCGCGAGATTCTCGCCGAATTGCATGCCTCGGGTTCACGCCCCGAAGCCATCGTCTTCACGGGAGATCTGGCCGACAAGGGCGATCCGAAGGCGTACGAGAAACTGCGCGCCATTGTCGAACCGGCTGCAGCTGAGCTCGGCGCCGAGGTCATCTGGGTCATGGGCAACCACGACAACCGGGCGGCGTTTCGCGCCACCCTGCTCGACCAGCTGCCGTCGATGAAGCCGGTTGACCGCGTCTACGACGTGAACGGTCTCCGCATCATCACGCTCGACTCCACTGTTCCCGGGTCGCACTACGGTGAGGTCACGCCCGAGCAGCTCGACTGGCTCGCCGAAGAGCTGTCGACGGCCGCGCCGCACGGCACGATTCTCGCCATGCACCACCCGCCCGTGCCGAGCGTGCTCGACCTCGCCGTGATGGTGGAGCTTCGCGACCAGGCGTCACTCGCCGAGGTCATCCAGGGTTCTGACGTGCGCTCGATCATCGCCGGCCACCTGCACTACTCCAGCATGGCCATGTTCGCCGGGGTTCCCGTGTCGGTCGCGTCAGCCACCTGTTACACGCAAGACCTGAACGTCGAGGTCGGCGGCACCCGCGCCCAAGATGGTGCGCAGGCGTTCAACCTCATCCATGTCTTCGAGAACACCGTGCTGCACTCGATCGTGCCCATCGGTCACTACCCCGAGGTCTCGTTCGTCAGCGCGGCCGAGACTGCCGACATCCTCGAGAAGGCCGGCGTCTCATTCGCGCCTCCGGCTGGCGCACCCGTCGTGGCCGAGGAGCCGCTCACCGTTCCCGCCATCGCTGCGGTCGCAGCGCCCGTCGCGGTCTCGGTGCCCGTCGCGGTCTCGGTGCCCGGCACCTCGGCAGAGAAGGTGCTCGCGCCCGCTACGGCGGTTCGCGTCTCCGTCTGAGCCTCTGCGTAGTCGGGGTGCATACCCGGTTGGGTAGCACCCCGACATAAGCGCGAACGCTGCTACTCGCCGGTCTCCCACGGTGCCGCGAACGGAAAGTACTGCTCCAGAAACAGCTGCACGATCGACGCGCGCTCCTCGGCCGAGACCTCGGGGTAGCTGCCATCGTTCAGGCAGAAGAAGTCGAACGAGCGCTTGTTGAGAAGCCCCGGCAACATGCCGAGCCCCGAACGCTGGGTGGTGTCGACGTAGCGAACCCGAGCGGCCTCCTGCACCACGGCCTGGCCCGTCATGAGCGCGTAGTAGTGGTACAGCGAGTTCGTCACTGAGATGTCGGTGCTCGACCGGAACCGGCTCGCCGCGGTGCGCGCGAAGTCGTCGGGAAACTCCCGCTCGAGTTCGGTGAGCACGCTGCGCCGAAGCGGCGCTGCCGCGTGCTCGAGGTGGCGCGTGATGATGCGACCGAACTTCTCGAACAAGAGGCGACGATTGACCCGCGCCGCGTTCTCAAAACCACTGCGCTCGAGGTCGTTCTCACCGAGCCCGATGCGCGTCTGAGCTTCGATGAACTTCGTGACCCCACCCGACGAGAAGAACATGTTCGGTTGTACGGGCCGGCCGAAGAACATGTCATCGTTCGAGTACAGAAAGTGCTCGCTGATGCCCGGGATGTTGTGCAGCTGGCTCTCGACGGCCTGCGAATTGTGTGTGGGCAACACCGACGGGTCGCTGAAGAACTCTTCGCTTCGAACGAAGGTGACGCGCGGATGCTCGGCGAGCCACGTCGGCTTCGGAGAGTCTGTGGCGATGAAGATACGCCGCACCCACGGGGCGAACAGGTACACCGATCTGAGGGCGTACTTCAGCTCGTCGATCTGACGGTACCGGGCATCCGAATCGTCGCCGTCGCCCGCGACGTACTCGCTGGCCTGCGCCCTGCGTCGACGCTGGTACTCGATGTCGTTTCCGTCGACCCAGGAGAAGACCATGTCGATGTCGAACACCACGTCGGTGGCCTGCACGTCGAACATGCCGCGAAGGGTGTTCCAGCGCACGCCGTACAGGTCGACGGTGGTGGGAATGGCTTCGCTGCGGGGCAGGATCTGCCGAGTGAGCGAGTTCTCGACCGGGCAGATGATGTTCTCGTCGTCGAAGCTCCACAGCTGCAGCTCGATGCCGATCGACGACCCGTAGGTGAGCCCGCCGATGGGTTCGACGCGGGGGCGATACACGCGGAAGATGCGCGCCTTTCGGCTCTCTGAAAGGCTTCCCTCACTGACCAGAACCGGCGGGCGCTTGGTGCCACGAACGGTCTTCAGTACCGTCTTCGAGTACATCGGCTCGTCTTCGCACGCCGCGGCCAGAGCCCCTTCGAGCTTTCGTCGCAGAGCTTTGTCGACGACGACGACCGGCCGTTCGTCGTTGCCGCGGATGAGAAAGAACGGTATCGCCGAATCGATCAGTGCGCGACGGACGAACAGCAGGTCTTCGACCATGGCGTCGTGCGGCGTGAGTGTGGTGTTGACGAGGGCGAGCATGCCCTTTCGCACGATGACGTCGGGGCGCCCGTGACGCTTCGGCCACGACCTCGGAGCCCCGGTGAGACCCGAGATCTCACCGAAGAGTTCTTCGGGAGCATCCGGTTCGAGCGAATTCTCGAGGGCGACGTTGTGGGTGGCGGCACTGCCGGTGGAGATCATCAGCGCACCCCCGCCAGCAGCGCGCGCTCGAGCAGGTGCACGAGGGCGTCGAGCTGAACGCTGTCGGTCGATGTGATGTCGACGTCAGACCCGTCGAGAGCGCGGGCGGCGAGGCCCTGTTTGCTGTCGATGAGTTCGGCGATCTTCGAGTCGATGGTCTGGGCGGCGATGATGCGCCACGCGGTCACCGGCTCGGCCTGGCCGATGCGGTGCACGCGGTCGATGGCCTGGGTCTGTTCGGCTGCAGTCCACGAGAGTTCGGCCAGCACGACGTTCGAGGCGGCCTGCAGGTTCAGCCCCACGCCGGCGGCGGTGAGCGAACACACGGCCACAGAGACGGCTGGGTCGTTGTTGAACGCGTCGATCTGCGTCTGCCTGAATGTAGCGCTCTGGTCGCCGCGAATCGAGATGGTCTTCAACCCCGCCTTCGCCAGCGCCTCTTCTGCCTGGTTCATGACGTCGATGTGCTTGGCGAAGAACACCACCTTGCCCACCGAGCGGGCCAGCTGCGCGGCGTAGTCGGCGGCGAGGCCGGCCTTGGCCTGGCCGATCTTCCGCACCATGGTGAACACGTTCTCGCCCGACGACGACGCCTTCGACTCTTCGAGCTCGGCCTTGGCGACCATGCGCATGAGTTCGGGGTTGGGGCCGTCTGACGTGTCGTAGCTGGCGCCGACGGCACTGGATGCCGAGCGGCGGTATCGCGTGACCAGACGCTTGCCCAGCTCAGCTTCGGCCTGGCGAATGGATCGGCCGAGGTCATCGTCGAGTTCAACCGGCAGATCGACGACCCGCTTCGCCGGCAGGTCGGCTGCAACGTCGACCTTTTTGCGGCGCACGATGCCCATGTCGATGACGGCCTCGCGCGCTTCGGCGAAGAAGCCGAAGTCGGCCGGGGTGAGCCCGGTCTCTTCGAGCTTCTCCATGAGCCCGGCGGTGGGTTTGTCGCCGTCGATCCAGCCGAGGTACTGCCAGATGGCGCGAAAGTCGTCGACGTCGTTGATGAGCGGGGTGCCGGTGAGAGCCATCATCAGGGGGTCGCCGCCGGGTGCGAACTGGCGGATGCGGTCGGCGAGGGCGAGTACGTTCTTCGAGCGCTGCGACTGCAGGTTCTTGATGAAGTGGGCCTCATCGACGACCATGCCGCGAAAGCCGAGTGAACCGAGCCAGGCGAGGTGGCGGTCGAGAACGTCGTAGTTGACGATGACGACGTCGGCGAAGGCGTCGAGGTTTGCGCCGTCGCCCTGAATGACAGTGGCGCGGCGGTGCGGGGTCCAGATCTCCACTTCGCGGGCCCAGTTCATCTTCACGACGTTCGGAACCACCGCGAGCAGTGGGTACGAGTCAGACACGCTGGCGGCAAGCAACGACTGAGCGGTCTTACCGAGCCCTGGTTCATCAGCGAGCAGAAAAGAGCGGTGACCGGCGGCGACAGAGGCGATGAACCGCGCCTGGTGGTGCATGAGTTCGCGACCGGGAGGCGAGATGCGGTCGATGGCCGGTGCGGGCGGCAGATCCATGCTGGCCACGGTTCCACCGGAGCCGTACTCGAACGCCCGGTAGAGCGGGCCGAGCAGTTCCCAGCTCGACAGGCGCCCGCGGGAGGCGGGCTTCTGCGCGGCCGCGGCGTTGAAGTCGGGAGCGAGGAAGGGGTTTGCGAGCTGGCGGGCCTTGACCGACTGCGGCATGACCTGGCGTTCGGCGAAGTCTGCAGCAAAACCGGGAGCAAAACCGGCGCCCGAGCCGAACCCGGCGGCGAAAGGCGAAGCAGCAACCGGTGCCGGTGCCTCTTCTTCTGGAACCTCGATGCCGGCATCCGTCAGGTATTCGCGGCGCATGCGCTGCGCCACCGGCGACACCGCGGCGTCGCTCTCGAGCAGGGTGATGAGCGAGGTGTCGCGGGCGGCCGTCTGGGCCAGGATGCCCGCGATGCCGTCGAGGCGTTTCAGCTGCTCGGCACGTTCGCCGTCGCCGAGCTCGGCATCACCCTTGATGCGGGCCCGCTCTTCGCGCATGAGCAGCGCGACAACCAGAAACTTGGTGCGGTTCGACGGAACGACCTTGCCGCGCTGAGCTGCGGCCTCGACCTCGCGCACCTTGCGCGCGAGAATCGGAATGAGACCGGTGTTGTCAACAGTGCGGGTAGATCGGCGGGCGCCTGATCGGGACATGCTCCTCCTGTGGAGTAGTGAGCCGAAGCTGGCGTCTGCACGCCAGCACGAGGTTCACACCGGCAGTCAGGGCCGAGCAACATTCTGCGTGTTTGAATTCAACGCATGACGGTCGGCGCTAGAGCAACTGCGCGGTGCATAGACCATTCTACCCGACGCGGGCGGGTTACTTCTTCGTCGACACGGGAATCTTGATCAGCAGGCCCGCGGCCACGAAAATGACCGCCGCGGCAAGGTGCATGACGTCCCACAGAAGCACGTCGAACGTGAGCGGGTACACGGGATTCCAGATCACAGCGATGGGCACCAACCCGATGAGCCACCACCATTGCCTGGCCTGCCAGGCGAAGACGCACACGATCAGCGCGAGAATGCTGATGGCGTACTGAAAAATGGTGAACCAGCCTGAGTTGAGCACGGCGACGGCGGCCAGCAGGATGATCGCACCCAGCAGTCCCGGCGCCAGCGCGGTTCTGGTGAAGGTGGGGTATCGGGACTGGGTTGCGCTGCCGGGCCGGCGTGCCGGCGGTTGCACGGGCCGGCGGTTCGGCTCGCGGTACGACTTGCTCACTGCTCGCCCCGCAACCACGTGAGGGCTTCGACGACGAGGTCGTGGTCGTCAGCCTGAGCGAGGCCCGAGACTCCGACGATCCCCACGATGGAGCCGCGAACGCGAATCGGAAATGCGCCGCCGTGGGCAGAGAACTGGTTCGGGTCGAGCCTCGAGCTCGCCTCGAACGTGGTGCCCCGCGAACGAAAAAGGGTGCCCACCGTGAACGAGGCCTCATTGAACCGCCGCACCACGTTGAACTTGCGTTCGAGCCAGCCGTCGTTGTCAGCCGACGAGCCGCTCAGGCCCGCGTGGAATACGCGCTGCTGCCCGAAGACGATCGAGATGGCGATGGGCAGGTCTTGTTCGAGTGCGCCATCGCGAAGGCGCGAACCGACGGCCCACGCATCGTCGTAGTCGAACGATTCGAACTGCAGCAGACGCTCCTGTGCCCGTAGACGTTCGAGGTGTTCGGCTTCGTCGAAAATGGCATCGTCTCGTGAGGGCATAAGCCCTAGCCTAGAACGAATAACTGCACGCCAGCCCGCTCCTCAGGCCGCACCCGAGACCGAAAGCACCACATGCCTCCCAGCTCACACCAGCCGTTCGTCATCTCCGAAGCCGTCACCGAGGCCCTGGCCGCCGGGCGCCCGGTCGTTGCGCTTGAATCGACCATCATCTCGCACGGGCTGCCTCGGCCCCGCAATCTGGCGGCGGCGCAGGAATTCGAAGAGATTCTGCTCAGCGCGGGTGTCACGCCGGCCACCATCGCAGTGCTCGACGGGGTACCACGCATCGGGCTCGACGCCGACGGGGTGTCGCGAATTGCAAACGAAGACATGGTCAAGGCGAGTGTTCGAGACCTGCCTATTCTGGCGGCCAAGAAGATCAGCGGTGCGACCACGGTGGCGGCAACGGCGTATCTGGCAGGCAAGGCGGGTGTGCGGGTGTTCGCGACGGGCGGCCTCGGCGGTGTGCACCGCGGGGCGAGCACGACCTTCGACGAGTCAGCCGACCTCAGCTCGCTCGCTCTCGCTGGGGTCACGGTGGTGGCTGCCGGGGTCAAGTCGGTTCTCGACATCGCGGGCACGCTCGAGCGGCTTGAGACCCTGAGCGTTCCTGTGCTCGGGTACCGCACCACGAACTTTCCGAGCTTCTGGCTCACCGAGTCGGGTGAGCAGATCGACTGGTCGGCCGACTCGCCCGCGGAGATAGCCGCAGTCATGCAGGCGCAAGACGAGCTGGGCCACGGGCAGGGAATCATCGTGGCGAATCCGTTGCCGATCGAGCTGCAGTGGCTTCCCGAGGAGCACGACCGGGTGCTGCTCGAGGCTCTGTCTGCGGCCGATACGCAGGGCATCCGGGGCAAGGCGGTGACGCCGTTCCTGCTGTCGTACATCGTCGGCGCGTCGGGTGGGCGAAGCCTCGAGGTGAACCTCGACATCGCCCGCAACAACGTGCGGCTCGCTGGCGAGATCGCCACGGCCTGGAGCACCCGTGAGTGACTCCGGCCCACTCGCGGGCCGGGTCGCTGGGCACTTCTCGTCGGCGACCGCCGCGCATACCCGTGTGGTGATCGTGGGCGATGTGTTCGACGACATCATCGTCAGGCCGTCGGGGCCCATCCGAAGCGACACAGACACCCTGTCGAGCATCGAACGCCGGGCGGGCGGGTCGGCGGCGAACACGGCCGCCTGGCTCGGCTCGCTCGGCACCCGCGTGGACTTTGTGGGTCGCACCAACGTCGTCGACACGCAGCGCCACGAGAACTCCCTCCGAGACTCCGGGGTCACTCCTCACCTGCTGGGCGAGAACGTGTTGCCGACCGGCACTATCGTGGTGATCGTCGACGAACACGACACCCGCACGATGCTCACCGAGCGAGGTGCGAACGTCGACACCTCACCGCACGATGTCAGCGACGAGCTGCTGCGGGCCGCGACGCACCTCCACTTCACGGGATACACGCTGTTCAGCGGGCAGCCGCGCGAAGGGTTCACCGAACTCATTCGGCGGGCAGCCCAGCACTCGGTCACGGTGTCGGTCGACCCCGGTTCGTCAGGGTTCATCGCCGACCACGGCGCAGCCGCGTTCTTCGATGCGGTGCGCGGGGCAGACATCCTGTTCCCGAACCTCGACGAGGGAATCGCCCTCACCGGCCTCACCGAGCCGGCAGCGATCGTGGATGCGCTCACGCAGCACTTTCGAATCGTGGCGCTCACTCTGGGTCGGCGTGGTGCCCTTGTCGCCACCAGCTCAGGCCTTCGCATACAGGCCCCGTGCGTGCCCGTCGAACCTGTCGACACCACCGGAGCCGGTGACGCGTTCAACGCCGGCTTTCTCAGCGGGCTGCTGGGCGGGCTGCCAGCCAGCGACGAGGTCGATACCAAGAGGTTCGAAGCGCTCAGTGCCTTGGCTGCCGAGCGCGGCGTCGCGACGGCGTCGAAGGCCATCGGGCACGTTGGCGGCCGACCGCCGCACTTCGTGCCGCTGCACTCACCCCGCACCCTCGGCGGAGTCAGTTGTTGATGTTGCGCAGCTCCGGCAGCCGGATCGGGCGGCTCTTGGGCGGCAGCCCGTGCACACGCTCGAGTGCGGGCTCGAGCTCTGAGAGCCATGCCTCGTAGCCGGCTTCATTGAGATGAAGCCGGTCGGTCGTGTATTCGGGGTTCAACTCGCCATCAGCGAGGCCGAGGGCCGGCCAGAGATCGAGATAGTGCGTGCGCACGCTCGACGCGAACTGCCAGATATGGCGGTTGATATCGCGAATCTCGTCTGAGAACTCGTGCCCCCTCGGCAGCACCGACTGCAGCAGAATCTCGGCGTCGGGCAACTCACTGCGCAGTGTCGCCAATGTCGTCTCGATGTTCTGCACGATGTGTTCGACCGTGCGCCTCTTGGCCAGATCGTTGGCCCCGATGAGAACGACGATTGTTCCTGGATCGAGGGCAACGACTTCGTCGAGTCGGGCCTTCACATCGTCTGAGGTGTCGCCCGCAACTCCGAGGTTGTGGGTTTCGAAATCAGGAAACCACTCTTGCCACTTGCCGCCCGCTGTCAGGCTGTCGCCGAGAAACACGAGTGTTGAATTTTCGGGCATGTGAGCCTCCGAGATGTTTTCTCCGTGATGGTTCTGCTTCGCGGTCATTCATTCTCTCGCTGGCCGAGCCAAAGCTCCAGAGTCGACGCACCTTTCACAGCGACTGCCCACCCCTGTGTGCACCGAAGCAGATGCTAAGCGATCTCTTCTGCGGTGGTCGCTTTGCTCGCATCAACCCGTGCTGTGGGCCCCGGATGCTCGTTCTTTCGCTTCGCCTCACGCAACGCCGCCTCGGTGATGCGATTCGCCATCCCGGGAAAAATGAACCCGTGAAACGGCAGAATCGAATACCAGTACAGCCGACCGGCCAATCCGCGCGGAAAGAACACCGCCCGCTGTGTGTAGTGCGATCCGCCGCCTTCACGAGGGGCCGCCGTCATCTCGAGCCATGCTCGGCCGGGAACCTTCATCTCCGCACGGAGCCGCAGAAAGTTGCCACGTTTGATTTGCTCGACACGCCAGAAGTCGAGCGCATCGCCCGTGTGCAGGTGATCGGGGTTTCGGCGACCGCGTCTGAGCCCCACTCCCCCGACGACCTTGTCCATCCAACCGCGAACCGCCCAGGCGAGCGGAAAGGAGTACCACCCGTTGTCACCCCCGATGCCCTCGATGACCCTCCACAGGTCGCCCGGCTTCGCATCGGTCTCACGCACCTGAAGGTCTGTGTAGACCGTGTGGCCGGCCCAATCGGGGTCGCTCGGCAGCGTGTCACTCGGTGCACCCTGCACATAGCTGTCTTGCCAGCTCGTCTCCACCTGGCCATCGCGCATCTTGCCGAGCGCAAGGCGAACTGCGCGGCGGTAACCCGTGAGGCCGCCTTCCGGGTCAGGGATGAGCGACCGAATATCGTGTTCTTGCGCTACACATTCGAACTGAAGCGACTCGATGATCGGCACGGCCAGGTTGCGAGGAATCGGCGAAACCAGATTCACCCACTGCGAGGCAAGCCACGGCGTCAGCACCGGCAGCGGAGCGATCGGCCGTTGATGCAGCCCAGCCTCTACGGCGTACCCATTCATCATCTGGCCGTAACGCAGAACATCGGGCCCGCCGATGTCGAACGTTCGGTTCAGCCCGTCGGGTAGATCTGCTGCCCCGATCAGATAGTAGAGAACGTCACGCACGGCGATCGGCTGAATGAAGTTGCGCACCCACTTCGGCGCCGGCATGTACGGCAACACCTCAGTCAGATGGCGGATCATCTCAAAACTCGTCGAACCCGACCCGATGACCACGCCCGCCTGCAAAGCTACCGTTGGAACGCCGGACTGCATCAGGATACTGCCGACCGCAGCCCTCGAGCGCAGGTGCTGCGACAGGCTCACGCCCTGCGGGTGCAGCCCTCCCAGGTAGACGATGCGTTTCACCTGAGCGACCAGAGCCAGTTCGGCGACATTTCGGGCCGAGGCCAACTCAGTTCCATCGAAGCTGCCTTTGCCGCCCATGGAGTGCACAAGGTAGTAGAGCACGTCGACGTTCTCGAACGCGTCGGCAATGGATGCCCTCTCGCTCAAGTCACCCTTCACGATTTCGACCTTGCCGGCCCACGGCACATCCGAGAGCTTCTGCGGAGATCGCACCAGCACCCGAACGTCAAAGCCCGCCTCGAGCAGCCGTGGAACCAAGCGGCCACCGATATACCCTGTCGCACCGGTCACAAGGGCGATTCGTTTCGTACTCACTGTTACAGGCTACGCCGGTCAGCGAACGATCTGGCACGCCCCACACGGTGTTGACGGCAGGCACTCAGCGCGGCAGGCAAGACGCGCACAGTGGCGGGCACGCGCTACTTCGCAAGCTCGAACTTAGAGTCCGAAATCAGGTTGTGTATGGTCGTGGTTGTCCGACCCATGGTGGTAGTGGTGTTGTGGGCAAGGGTCCGCGTCTTCTCGATCTGATCTGGGAACAGGGTCGTGGTGTTTGTTCCCAGTCGATGCTTTTCGGTGGGATCAACACCGGTACCCCGTTCTGCATGGCAAGTTTCCACTCAGAAGAATGCACATGCGTGTGGTGGAAATGACACAGCAGCGCCCCGTTGTCGATATCTGTACGGCCTGGGGCGTAGGTTTGGTGTTTCCAGTCGTCGACGTGGTGGCTTTCGCACCACGACGGGCCGCGGTCGCAGCCCGGCCACACACACCCACCATCCCGCGCCGCCATAGCGGCCCGTTGCGCGGTCGTGAACAGGCGTTTCGTCTTCCCGTGCCGCAATACTTCCCCATGCGTACCGAAGACGGTGGTCGTGATGTCGCCGTGGCAGAGGATCTGTTCCACACTCGACATCGGGACCGGGTCAACAATCCCATCGACCCAACCGACACCGTGGCCTTGGGCGAGGTCGTCGAGTTCGACACGGATGTTCAGTACCGGGGCTGCCCCATTGATGCGGGGTGCACCGGTGAGGCCTGCGGCGACGGTCAGGAGGTCGTAGAACCGGTCGAAGACGAACTGCTCACCCGTACGACGATCCTTCGTCAACACATCAGAGACCACCAACTCATCCTCTGGCTGTCGGCCGAGGCATTCGTTGGGGGCTGCCGCGCCCTGCGGGCTTGCCCCTGAATGCTCGTTGCCGGATTCGCCCCCAGCAGGAGTGTCGGTTTCGAACTGGGGGCGCACCCTCGGGGACTGCAACGCTTCCAACA